>DASZYM010000531.1:0-4486 GCA_035545355.1 Dongiaceae bacterium | reverse complement strand
GGTGTGCACGGCGGGGAAGACGAGCCAGAGGATCTCGACCGCCTTGCCGATCAGGATCGCGGCGGCGAGCGCCCGGAGCCAGCGGCGGCTGTGGCGGATCGCGGTAAAGAACAGCAGGAAAGTCGGCACCAAAGCCAGCAGGCAGAAGGCATATTCCGCCGCCGACCAGATGCCCGCCCCGCGTTCGCGGAACCAGGCGACCTCTTTCGGCAGGTTCTCCGACCAGATGATGAAATACTGCATGAAGGCGAAGTATTCCCAGAGCAGCAGCATGGTCAGCATCAGCGCGCCCAGCAGGTCGGGTCGCGCGTTTGCGGGATCGACGCTCAGGCGGATGAGGACGACGGTCATCAGCGCGATCGAGGCCTGGATCGAAATCACGTAGAGGCCGAAGCCGCTGGAATGGAAGTCGGGCTCCAGCGACATCAGCCAGTCGACGGCGATCACCGCGTCGAACAGGACGAAGGCGATCAGGCCGGCGGCCCCGAGCGGCAAAGACCAGGCCGGCCTTATCGCCAGGAGGAAAGCGAGCACGATCGCACCGGCGAGGAACAGGACCGAACGCAGGCAGAAGAACCAGACCGAGAGATAGACGCCGCGGAAGCCATCGGCCGCGGGCTCGGACATCCAGGGATAGAGCGCATGGCCGGTGAGCAGGATCGGCAGGACGCCGAGCGCCGCCAAGGGCAGGAGCATGACCAGCATCTCCGCTGTCGGCGTCACCTCTTCGCGCCAGGCGCCAGGGATCACGCGCGTCATCAGGCGGATCAGCAAGCCGCCGAGCGGCACAGCGCTCCAAAAGACGAAGCCGGCGAGCCAGCCCGCCATGGCCGCCTTCGCATCGAGGACGGCCAGCAGCAGCGCGATCGCGCATCCGGCGGCGCCGAGCGATCCGGCCATGCGCAGGGAGGGGAGGCAATTCACGGCTTTGCCCCCAATTGCGCACGATCGGCATCGTCGAGCATGCCGACCGGCGCATCCTGGCTGAGCTGCAGCGCACGGATATAGGCGGCGATGGCCCAGCGGTCCGAGGGCGCCACGCGGTCGGCATAGCCGTACATCACACCATGGCCCTTGGTGATGACATCGACGATGTAGTCCGAGCTCACGTCGCGCAGGCGCGCCTGGTGGTAGCTCGGCGGTTGCGGGAAGCCGCGATTGGGCACCGTGCCATGGCCGTAGCCGGCGGCGTCGTGGCAGGGCATGCAATAGATGCCGTAGCGCTCCTGGCCCCGCGCGAGGAGCGCGGCGGTGATGGGCGGACGCTGGGTGAGCGCGGCGGTCCAGGCGGGATCGTCGCGGGCGATGGTGCCGTCGGGTGGCGCCTGCAGGGACTTGCCGTCGCGGAAGAGCGCGCTCGCCTCATCGGAATCGTAGCGCTTCTGATGGGACATCTCATCGCAGGCGGCGAGCAGCCCGAGCGCGAGCATTGGGACGAGCCACCGGGTCATGTTCCCCCGCTCGGATGAGTCATGAGATCGATGCGGCGGGGTTTCAGGGCGGCGAGGAAAGTGCGGGTGTCGTCGGGATCGAACTTGCGGTCGGTGCTGAAGATCACCAGGAAGAATTTGTCCGAGCTCGCCAGGTGGAAGGTCTGCACGTCGAAGACCGGGTGGTTGAGGCGCGGCAGGTGATTGACCGCGAACATGCCGCCGATGCAGAGCAGCACGGCGCAGAGCACGCCGAGCTCGAAGGTGATCAGCATGAAGGCCGGCACCGCGACCAGCGGCCGGTTGCCGATATCGATCGGGAAAGCGAGGTTGGTATAGACCTGCATGCCGAAGCCCAAGGCCGCCCCGCCGATGCCGCCGATCAGGGTGAAGATCGGGACCCGCGCATCCTTGAAGTCCAAGGCCTCGGCCAAGCCTTCGATCGGGAAGGGCGAATAGGCATCGACGGTGCGATAATGCGCGGCGCGGGCCTGCTTGACCGCGTCGAGCAGGCGGTCGGGGCGGTCGAACTCGGCCATCAGGCCGAAGACGGCGCTGGTCGCTTCCGGTTCACGCATGGCGGCGCTCCCGGGCTTCGAAGATGGCGGTCTTCACCTCGAAGGCGGAGATCACCGGCAGGAAGCGCACGAACAGCAGGAAAGGCGTCAGGAAGACGCCGAGCATCCCGGCGAAGATCGCCCATTCCCAGAAGCTCGGCGCATAATCCCGCCAGGACGAGACCAGATAGTCGCGGTAGAGGCTGGTCGTCAGCAGCATGTAGCGCTCGAACCACATGCCGATCGCGACCGAGAGGCCGATCAGGAACAGGATCAGCGGATCCCGGCGGATGCGCCGCCACCACAGGAGCTGCAGCGGCACGAAGTTGGCGACGATCGCGCCCCAATAGCTGAAGGCATAGACGCCGAAGAAGCGGTCGCGCAAGGTCTCCAGGTCCTGCTGCTCGCCGCTATAGAGCGCATCGAACACTTCGGCCAGATAGCCGAAGGCGGTCATCAGGCCGGTCGCCAGCAGCAGAATCGCAAGCAGATCGAGATGGCGCGGCGTCACCAGATCGCCGAGGCCGAGCGCATGGCGCAGCACCACCGCGATCATCGACACGATCGCAAAGCCGGAGAAGGCCGCACCGAGCACGAAATAGGGTGGGAAGACCGTGGAAGTCCAGCCGGGGATCGGCCCGGCGGCAAAGAGCAGCGAGATCTCCGAATGCACCGAGACCACCAGCGGCACGGCGATGACCGCGGTCAGCCGATAGGCCTGGTCCCAGCGCGCCCAATGCCGCGCCGAGCCGCGCCAGCCGAGCGCGATCAGGCCGTAGAAGACCTGCTGCCAGCGCCTTGTCGCGCGATCGCGCACCGAAGCGAGATCCGGCACGATGCCGATATACCAGAACAGGACCGAGACGGTGAGATAGGTGAGGACGGCGAAGAAGTCCCAGCTCAGGGGACTCTTGAATTGCGGCCAGATGGTCATGTTGTTGGGATAAGGCGCCATCCAATAGAACAGCCAGAACCGTCCCAGATGGATCAGCGGATAGAGGCCGGCGCAGATCACGGCGAAGAGCGTCATCGCCTCGGCGAAGCGGCTCAGCGAATTCCGCCGGTTCACTTTCAGCAGCAGCAGCATCGCCGAGATCAAGGTGCCGGCATGGCCGATGCCGAGGAACCAGATGTAGTTCGAGATCGCGATGCCCCAGGCGACCGGCACGTTGTTGCCCCACATGCCGATGCCGTAGCGGAAGGTGACCGCGACGGCGATGAAGAACAGCAGGAGAAGCAGCAGCGCGCCGCCGAAGCAGGCCGCCCAGGCGAGGGGCTCGGGATAGGCCAGCGGGATCGTGGCAATTTCGCGAGTGACGCCGGCATAGGGGTCGGGCTTCGCCTCGGGCGGCCGCCGCTTGCGGGTCATGCGGATTTCTCCTCGATCCGCGCGAGATAGGTGGTGCGCGGCCGGGTGTTCACCTCCTCCAGCAAGGTGTAGTCGCGGCCCTCGACCTTGCGCGCCGTGACGGCGGCGTCGGGATCCAGGATGTCGCCGAACACGATCGCCTGGCTGGGGCAGGCCTGCTGGCAGGCGGTCACCACCTCGCCGTCGCGGACCGGGCGGTTCTCCTTGTCGGCGGCGATGCGCGCCTCGCGGATGCGCTGGACGCAGTAGGTGCATTTCTCCATGACGCCGCGCTGCCGCACCGTGACGTCGGGGTTGCGCATGGCGCGGATCGATTCCGGATCGCCGGCGGTGAAATCGAACCAGTTGAAGCGCCGCACCTTGTAGGGGCAATAGGCCGAGCAGGTGCGCGTGCCGATGCAGCGGTTATAGACCTGCAGGTTGAGCCCGTCGGAGCTGTGCACGGCAGCGTTGACCGGACAGCCCATCTCGCAGGGCGCCTGTTCGCAATGCATGCAGGGGACCGGCTGGAAATAGGCGCTCGGATCGGCGACGTCGCCCTCGGTGTAGTGATCGACCCGGAGCCAGAACATGGCGCGGCCTTCGGCCATCAACTCCGCGCCGACGACCGGCACGTTGTTCTCCGCCATGCAGGCGGTGACGCAGGCATTGCAGCCGATACAGAGATCGAGGTCGATCGACATGCCCCAGGACGGCCGGTCCCAATGGTGCGGCGGATAGGCGCTGGCCTGTTGCGGCTTGGGTTCCCGTGCGTCGGGAGAGCCGACGACACGGACGAAGTCGAAGCCGTCCATCGCATGGTCGACCTGGGTCGTCGGCACGATTGCCGTGGCGTCGAGGACTTGGAGCGTCGCGCCGGCGAGATGCCAGGCTTGCGCCGAGGCCTGCAAGGCCGCGGCGCGATAGCCCAGGCCGGCGCCGAGGCCGGTTTCCGCCCCGCGGCCGTATCCCAGCGTGAGCGCGATGGTCTGCGGCGCCTGGCCGGGCACGATCCAGGCCGAGCCGGTGATCGCGCGGCCGCCGACCGTCACCTTGACCTGGTCGCCGTTCTGGAGATTGCGTTGCTGCGCGAGCGCAGGCGCGACGGCGACGATATTGGTCCAGGCCACTTTGGTCAGCGGCTTGGGCAG
>DASZYM010000530.1:0-1665 GCA_035545355.1 Dongiaceae bacterium | reverse complement strand
GGCGCCAAGCTGGTGGTCGATGGCCGCTCGCTGAAGCTGCAAGGTTACGAGAACGGCTACTTCCTCGGCGGCTGCCTGTTCGACAACGTGAAGCCGGAGATGCGGATCTACAAGGAAGAGATCTTCGGCCCGGTCCTCTCGGTGGTGCGCGTGCCGGATTATGCGAGCGCCGTGAAGCTGGTGAACGACCACGAGTTCGGCAACGGCACCGCGATCTTCACCCGCGACGGCGACGCCGCCCGCGACTTCGCCTCGAAGATCAAGGTCGGCATGGTCGGCGTCAACGTGCCGATCCCGGTGCCGATGGCGTTCAACAGCTTCGGCGGCTGGAAGCGCTCGCTGTTCGGCGATCACCACATGCATGGTCCGGAGGGCATCCGCTTCTACACCCGCCTGAAGACCATCACCTCGCGCTGGCCGACCGGCATCCGCGCCGGCGCCGAGTTCGTCATGCCGACCATGAAGTAATGATCCGGAGACTCTCCCGCCGCGGCCTGATCGCAGCCCTCGGCGCGGCTGCGGCGATGCCGTGGCGCGCCGTGGCGGCGCCCGGCAGCGGCGGCGAGATCGTGTTCGCGACCTGGGGCGGCAACGAGATCAAGAATCTCACCCGCGCCTATGCGACGCCGTTCACCAATGCCGGCGGCGGCAATATCGTGTTCGACGGCACCGGACCGACCGAAGGCGCCATCCGCAACATGGTCGATTCCGGCGATGTCGGCTGGGATGTCTGCGACGCCGACGGCTATTCCGCGATCCGGCTCGGGCGCATCGGCGCCCTCTCCGCCATCGACTACACGATCATCAAGCGCGACGAGGTGATGCCGCCTTTCGCCTTCGATCACGGCGTCGGCGGCTACACATACGCCTATGTGCTGGCCTACGACACCGAGATCTACAAGGATCATCCGCCGCAGAGCTGGGCCGATTTCTGGGACGTGAAGCGCTTCCCCGGCAAGCGCGGCCTGTGGCGCTGGATGAACGGCGGCTTCGAGGCGGCGATGCTGAGCGCCGGCGCGCCGCACGACAAGGTCTATCCGATCAACCTGACGCTGGTGCTCGACCGGCTGAAGCAGCTCAAGCCCAACCTGCAAACCTGGGAGAACGGCGCGCAATCGACCCAGATGCTGGTCGATCGCATCGTCGGCATGTCCTGCATCTGGCACAGCCGCGCCGTGCAGCTCGCGGCGGAGACCAACGGCCGTATCGCCTGGACCTGGGCCAACGGCATCCTCTATCCCGGCGTCTGGGTGGTGCCGAAGAACAATCCGGCGGGCTCCGCCGCGTTCAAGTTCATCGCCTCCATGCAGGATGCCCAGCGGCAGATCAATTTCACCGGCCTGCAGGGCGTCGGTCCCTGCAATCCCGCGGCGACCAAGGCCATGCCGGCAAGCCTGCGCCCCGACGATCCGACGCAGCCCGGCGCCTTGGCCCAGCTCGTGACCGTCGATAGCGCATGGTGGGCCGACAATTACGACCTGGCGATGAAGAAATTCCAGGACCTGCTGAACCAGGCCTGAAGGTCGTCGGCCGAGCCCGACAGTCGCGGAATTTTTCGCTCGGGCTTTATTCCTTCACTGGCCAAGCCGGGGGGCTTCCGGTACTAGACTCAGGCGTATCCACCTAGGACTCGCCTAGAGCCCCGCCCCCGCATGAACGTGCCGC
>DASZYM010000529.1:0-3571 GCA_035545355.1 Dongiaceae bacterium | reverse complement strand
AAACTGGCTGATGCGCTGAAGCGGCTGGACCGCGTCCGCTTTCCCTCCAGCGTCACCTTCGACCGCGGCGGCAATGCGCTCGCCGCCGCGATCAGTCCGGCGAGCCACGATGCGAACGAGAGCACCCAGACGCGCATCTGGCGCTACACCCTGGACGGCGCGGCGACCCAGCTCACCCAAGGCCCGAACGAGGATTCGCTGCCGGCCTATTCACCCAAGGACGACCGCCTCGCCTTCGCCTCGGACCGCGCCGTCAAGGGCAAGGCCGATCTCTTCATCCTCGACCAAGGCAAGGTCCGGCCGCTCGGCCGGATCCCCGGCACGATCGAGGACCTGCGCTGGAGTCCCGACGCCAAGAGCATCTATGTCCTCGCCGCCGACCGCGGACTTGACGGCGGCGCCACCAACGGCGCCGTCCGGATCTGGTGGGGCGGCACCGAGGATCCGGCGGTCACCAACGCGACGGACGCCAAGCGCCGCCTGTTCCGGGTCGATGCCGGCGACGGCGCGACCGTCGAAATCGGCCCGAAGGATCATACCGTCTGGGAGTTCGACCTCCTGGGCGACGGCGCGGTCGCGCTGATCTCGGAAGATGCCAGCGAGCGCGGCTGGTACCACACCAAGCTGGCGCGGCTGGATTTCGCCAGGCGCTCGGCGGAGATCCTGCACCGCTCGCCCTGGCAGCTGCAGAGCGTGGCCGCCTCGCCCTCCGGCCGGCGCGTCGCCTTCCTCGAAGGCTGGTCCAGCGATCGCGGCCTGGTCGCGGGCGAAATGCGGGTGCTCGACCTCGCCGGCGGCGCCGTCGCCAGCATAGCGGCCGAGGCGCAGTCCAGCGTCACCTCCATCCAGTGGCGCGACGAGGAGCGCCTGTGGTTCGCCGGCTGGTCGCGGCTCGGCACGGTCTACGGCGTCGTCAGGCGCGACGGCACGTTCGAATGGACCGCGACGGAAGACGCCGTGATCGGCGCCAACAGCTTCAACGCCGCGATCGTGCCGAAGGCCGACGGCGGCGGCATCGCCGCCATCCGCGATGCCGTCGGCGCGCCGCCGGAGATCATCTTCAAGCGGACCGCGCCCGGCGCCAATGCCGACTGGCAGAAGATCACCGCGCTCAACGGCGATGTCTTCGCAGGCTTCGACTATCCCGAGGTCCGGCACGCGCAATGGAAGGGCCGCGACGGGCTTGCGCTCGAAGCGCTGGTCCTGCTGCCCAAGGACCGCCATGGCCCGCTGCCGACCATCGTCGACATCCATGGCGGCCCGAGCTGGGCGACGCGCCATGCCTCCAATCCCGGCTACGGGCTGCCCTATGCGGCCGCGGGCTACGCGGTGTTCCTGCCGAACTACCGCGGCAATACCGGCTGGGGACAGGCCTTCGGGCGCCTGAACATCGGCGATCCCGGCGGCGCGGAGTTCCAGGACATCCTCGCCGGCATCGACTGGTGCGTGGCGCAGGGCTTCACCGACCCGGACAGGCTCGGCGTGACCGGCGGCAGCTATGGCGGCTACATGACCGCCTGGGCGGTCGCCACCACCGACCGCTTCAAGGCCGCGGTGATGGTGTCCGGCATCTGCAACCAGTGGAGCTGCCACTATTCCTGCAACCATGATTTCCACGAGTTCATCAACGGCGGTCCGCTGAAGGAGAAGAAGCATCGCGACCTCGCCATCGACCGCTCGCCGCTCTTCCGCCTGGACAGGCCGACCACGCCGACCCTGATCATCCACGGCATCGAGGATCGCTGCACGCCCCTGGGCCAGGGCCAGGAGTTCTACAGCGCGCTGCTCGAGCGCGGCTGCGAATCCGAGCTGGTCGCCTATCCGCGCGAGGGGCACGGCAATCGCGAATATGCCCACAAGGTCGATGCCTGGCGCCGCTCGGTCGCCTGGTTCGACCGCTTCCTGCGGCCGGAAAGGGTGACGGCGGAATGAACCACGGCGCCGTCGGCCGCCTCATCCTGGAACGCCTCGCGGTCGCGATCCCGCTGCTCTTCCTGATCTCGCTCGGCGTCTTCGCGCTGGTGCATATCGCGCCCGGCGATCCGGTGCGAGCGCTGCTCGGCACGCGGCCTTCCGATCCCGAGACCATCGCCAATCTCCGGGAGAAGTACCACCTCAACGATCCCTTCATCGTGCAATACGGCAAGTGGCTGTGGCAGGTGCTGCACGGCGACCTCGGCCGCTCGATCAACGGCAACCGGCTGGTCTGGAACGCGATCAAGGAGCGGGCCAGCGTCACCCTGGTCCTGAGCGCCATCGGCACGATCATCGTTCTGGTGTTCGGCATCCTGCTCGGCATGATCGCCGCCTTCCGGCGCGGAACCCGGCTCGACCGCGCCATGGTGATGTTCGGCGTGTTCGGGATCTCCTCGCCCGCCTTCGTCACCGGCATCTTCCTGCTCTATCTCTTCGGCGTGGTGCTGGGCTGGTTCCCGACCTTCGGCGCCGGGCGCAGCAGCTTCGGCGACATGCTCTGGCACATGACCCTGCCGGCCCTGGCGCTGGCGCTCTCGGTGATGGCGATCGTGGTCAAGATCACCCGCGCCGCCATGATCGAGGAGCTCGACCGCGACTACGTCACCTTCGCCCGGGCCCGCGGCCTGAGCGCCGCCCGCATCACCTTCGCCTATGTCCTGCGCAACGCGCTGATCCCGGTGATCACCGCGGCCGGCATCGTGGTCGTCGGCCTCCTCGCCAGCGCGATCTACGTCGAGGTGACCTTCGCGCTGCCCGGCCTCGGCCTGCTGACCGTCGATGCCGTGCAGAAGCGCGACATCCCGCTGATCCAGGGCACGACGCTGGTCTTCGCCTGCTTCGTGGTGGCGATCAACCTGATCATCGACGTCGTCTACACCCTGATCGACCCCCGCATCCGCTTCGGCAAGGTGCAGTCATGACCATGGCGATGGACCCGCGGGTGCAGAAGGCCGAGGCGACGGGGCTGCGCCGCCACGGCATCACCATCCCGCTGCTGCTCTGCTTCGCCCTGGTGGGGGTCGTCGTGGTCTGCGCGATCTTCGGCTCGGCGATCGCCCCGGATTCGCCCTTCACCCAGCGGCTCGACATCGGCGACAGGCCGCCTTCGGCCGATTTCATCGCCGGCACCGACCTCCTGGGGCGCGACGTGCTCTCCCGCGTCATCCAGGGTGCCCGCACGGCGCTGGTCGGCCCGATCGTCGTCGCGGCCGGCGCCTTCGCGATCGCCACCCTGCTCGGCCTGCTCTCCGGCTATCTGGGCGGCCTGGTCGATACCGCAGTGATGCGCTGGGTCGATTTCATGCTGGCCCTGCCGGGGCCGCTGGTCGCCATCGTCGTGGTGGGCGTGATCGGCGGCGGCTACTGGACGGCCGTGCTGGTGCTGATCATCCTCTTCACCGCGCCCGACACGCGCATCGTGCGGAGCACCGTGCTGGAGCAGCGGCCCTTGCCCTATATCGACGCCGCGCGCGCGCTCGGCGTGTCCAAGCGGCGGATCCTGTTCGTGCATATCCTGCCGAACATCCTGCCGCTGATCCTGGCCTATGTGGTGCTCGACTTCGCCTTCGCGCTGGTCAATCTCGCCGGCCTCTCC
>DASZYM010000528.1:0-1647 GCA_035545355.1 Dongiaceae bacterium | reverse complement strand
CGAACAGCACCTCCATCTTGACCGCGCGGAAGCCGTTCGTCAGCGCCGCCTCGAACTGGCGGCCGATCTCGGTCATCAACTGCTCGATGGTGCGGCCATGCGCCATACCGGGGAAGATGGTGCAATAGGGGCGGATGCGCTCGCGCCGCGCGCCGCCCATCAGCTTGTAGGCCGGCACGTTGTGCTGCTTGCCGGCGAGGTCGTAGAGCGCGATGTCGATCGCCGAGATCGCATGGATGCCGAGCCCGCGCCGGCCCGGCCAGAAGGTGCCGTCATAGAGCTTCTGCCAGAGGCCGGTCGCCTCGATCGGGTCGGCGCCGATCAGCACCTCGTTGACGTTGCGGCTCCACAGATGCGCGGTCGGCATCTCCAGGAAGGCCTTCACCACATGGGGCGGCGCGTCGGTCTCGCCGATGCCGGTCAAGCCGGCCTCGTCGGTCAGGCGGACGATCACCGTATCCGCGGTGCCGTCGAGATCGTCGGCGATCGCGTCGGGCGTCGCCAGCGGGATGACCTCGACCGAAACGATTCTGCTCATGTCTCTTCCCCGTCAACTGGATCGTCATTGCCGGGCCCTCCGCGAATGCGGACATTCGCTACGGGACCCGGCAATCTCATTCGGACTGGAGCCAGATGCCCGGGTCAAGCCCGGGCATGACGATTCTGGTTACCCCTAATACGTCGCGCGACCCCCGGAGAGGTCGAAGGTGAAACCGGTGGTGAAGCTGCAGGCCGGCGAGACGATCCAGGCGATCAGCTTCGCCGCCTCGTCGAGCTCGCCGCAGCGCTTCATCGGGATCTTGGCGGTCATGTAGTCGACCGTCGCCTGCGGCAGCGCATCGACCAGCGGCGTCCGGATCACCGCCGGCGCCAGCGCGTTGACCGTGATCCCGTTCTCGACATAGTCCTTGGCGAGGCTCTTCACCATGCCGATGAGGCCGGCCTTGGTCGCGGAATAGGCGGTCATGCCGGCATTGCCTTCCTTGCCGGCGATCGAGGCGATGTGCAGCAGCCGCCCATACCGCCGCTCCAGCATGTGCGGCAGGATCGCCTGCGACAGGAGCAGCGCGCCCCGCAGGTTCACCTGGCAGACCCGGTCGAAATCCGCCAGGTCGACCGCGTGGCCCGGCACGTTGGTGCGCCCGGTGATGCCGGCGCAGTTGACCAGCCCGTCGATCCGCCCCAATTCCCGGACCGTCGCCGTGAGTGCGGTCGCGATGGAGCCGCCATCCGTCACATCGAGCGCGGCGGCGGTCGATCGGCCGCCGGACGCGGCGATGGACTGCGCCGTCTCGCGGGCATTGGCGCCGTCGCTGTCGAGGCAGGCGACGGCGACGCCTTGCGACGCCATCTCCAGGGCCGCGGCGCGGCCGATGCCGCGCCCGGCCCCGATGACGGCGACCACGTAATCGGGATCATCGAAATAATCGAACATCGCACGCTCCGGCCATCAGGTCGGATCGTTTCTAACCCGGCGCGGCCGATTCCGAAATACCGTTATTTATTCCGGCATTCTGGAATCGGTCAGACCCCGAGATAGCGGCCGAGGATCTCGGTCTCGCGCTTCAGCTCCGGCGCGGCGCCCTCGTAGACGATGTGGCCGTTGTTGAGGATATAGGCGCGCTGCGCGATCGAGAGCGCCGCAGC
>DASZYM010000527.1:0-4079 GCA_035545355.1 Dongiaceae bacterium | reverse complement strand
CGGCACCTGGCCGATCGCATATTTCGCGGTGAACTGCGCCACCCGTCCTTCCAGCTCGAACCGGCTGGAAAGCGGGCGCGACTGCTGCGAGGCCCAGGCGCCGATCTGGCTCGCCTTCGGCCGGGAATGGAAATACTCGTCGGCCTCGGCATCGGTCACGGTCTCGACCGGGCCCTCGATACGGACCTGCCGGCGCAGCGATTTCCAATGGAACAGCAGGGCCGCCTTGCGGCTGGCGAGAAGCTGACGGCCCTTGCGGCTCTCATAATTGGTGTAGAAGACGAAGCCCTGCGCATCATGGCCCTTCAGCAGCACCATGCGCACCGACGGCATGCCGTCCTCGCCGACGGTCGCCAGCGCCATCCCGTTGGGGTCGTTGGGCTCGGTCTCGCCGGCTTTGGCCAGCCATTGCTCGAACTGGCGGAATGGCTCGCCCCAGGGGTGGGTGCCGGCCGTCGCTTCCGGCACCGCGGTGTTCGAATCGGTCATCAAGCGCCTCGATGGCTTCAGGAATGTGCGCGCAGCATAGCGGCGGGCCGCGCTCCGACCAAGCGCAGAGCCGCCCCCACCACAACCCCTTGTGGCTGCAGGGCCCAGACCTTACCTTTGGCACCGAGGAGTACCAACGGAAATGGCCGATCCCTACAAGACGCTGGGTGTCGCCCGGGGCGCCAGCGCCGACGAAATCAAGAAGGCTTATCGCAAGCTCGCGAAGAAGCTGCATCCCGACGTCAACCCGGGAAATAAGAAGGTCGAGCAGCAGTTCAAGGAGGCGACCGCCGCCTATGACCTGCTGTCCGATGCCGACAAGCGCCGCAAGTTCGACACCGGCGAGATCGACGAGAACGGCAACCCCAAGGGCTTCGGCGGCTGGGGCAATGCGCGCGGCTATGGCGGCGCGGGCGCCGGGGCGCGGCGCAGCGGACCGCGCGCCGCCGATGTCGGATTGGACGACGAGTTCGCCGAGGACCTGTTCCGCGATTTCTTCAATTTCGGGCGCGGCGGCCAGGGTGCGGGCCGGACCGGCGTCAAGATGCGCGGCGCCGACGTCACCTACAAGGCGGAGGTGCCGTTCCTCGAAGCGGCGCGCGGGGCGAAAAGACGCCTCACCCTCTCCGACGGCAAGACGCTGGATATCACCATCCCGCCCGGCACCACCGACGGCCAGAGCCTGCGCCTGAAAGGCCAGGGCCTGCCGGGCCAGGGCGGCGCGCCCAACGGTGACGCCTATGTCGAGATCGCGGTGAAGCCGCATCCCTATTTCGAGCGCGAGGGCAACGACATCCTTCTGGAATGCCCGATCTCGCTGAACGAGGCCGTGCTCGGCGGACAGATCACCGTGCCGACCATCGACGGCCTGGTCGCGATGAAAGTGCCGAAGGGCAGCAATACCGGCACCCAGCTCCGGCTGAAGGCAAAAGGCATCGCCGACCCGAAGACCGGCCAGCGCGGCGATCAATATGTCCGCTTCGTGGTCGTGCTGCCGAAGCAGATGGATTCCGACCTCGAGCAGGCCATCGAACGCGCCACCAAGGCACCCGGCGGCGAGGACGTGCGCGCGAAGTTCAATCAAGCCTAACGTCTTGATCCGCCAGCGCTGTTAGCATCACTCCGGCGCCCGGCTCAGGTTTGACCGTCCCGGGTGATGGTGTAGGATGCGGCGCACGTTCCCTCGCAGTTTCTCAAGGTTTTCCGATGACTGAACACCGTGGGCTGATGACCGGCAAACGCGGCCTCATCATGGGCGTCGCCAATGACCGATCGATCGCCTGGGGCATCGCCAAGGCCGTCGCCGACCAGGGCGCCGAGCTCGCCTTCACCTACCAGGGCGAGGCGCTGGAGAAGCGCGTGCGTCCGCTCGCCCAATCGGTCGGCGCCAGGCACGTGCTGGCCTGCGACGTCACCGACGATGCCAGTGTCGACACGGTCTTCAAGACGCTGGAGAAGGAATGGAACACCGTCGACTTCGTGGTCCACGCCATCGCCTTCTCCGACAAGGACGAGTTGAAGGGCCTTTATGTCGATACGACACGGCGCAACTTCGCGCAGACCATGGACATCTCCTGCTTCTCGTTCACGGCGATCTGCGCGCGGGCGAAGGACTTGATGCCGAACGGCGGCAGCCTGCTCACCCTCTCCTATTTCGGCGCCGAGAAGGTGATGCCGCATTACAACGTGATGGGCGTCGCCAAGGCGGCGCTCGAATGCTCGGTGCGCTACCTCGCCGCCGACCTCGGTCCGAAGAACATCCGGGTCAATGCGATCTCGGCCGGGCCGATCAAGACGCTGGCCGCCTCGGGCATCGGCGATTTCCGCCACATCCTGCGCTGGAACGAGCTCAATGCGCCTTTGAAGCGCAACATCACCACCGAGGATGTCGGTGGCGCCGGGCTCTATCTGCTCTCCGACCTCTCGCGCGGCGTCACCGGCGAGATGCATCATGTCGATGGCGGCTACAACCTGGTGGGCATGATGCGCACCGACGCCGCCGGCGAGCTCGCCGATATGCTGAAGAATTTCAGCGCCCGCGGCGACTGACCGCGAGCCGTTCATGTCGCATAACAGCTTCGGTCACCTCTTCCGCTTCACGACCTGGGGCGAGAGCCATGGGCCGGCCATCGGCTGCGTGGTCGATGGCACGCCGCCCGGCATCGACATCGCGCCCGAGCAGATCCAGCACTGGCTCGACCGCCGCAAGCCCGGCCAGTCGCGCTTCGTCACCCAGCGCCGCGAGCCCGATGCGGTCGAGATCCTCTCCGGCGTGTTCGAGGGCAAGACCACCGGCACGCCGATCTCGCTCTTCATCCGCAACGAGGATCAGCGCAGCAAGGACTATTCGAAGATCGCGAACCAGTTCCGCCCCGGCCATGCGGACTACACCTACCACGCCAAATACGGCATCCGGGACTATCGCGGCGGCGGGCGCTCCTCGGCGCGCGAGACCGCCAGCCGGGTCGCCGCCGGCGCCGTCGCGCGGCTGGTGCTGAACCACATCCTGCCCCATCCGGTCGAGATCCGCGGTGCCCTGGTGCAGATCGGCGGCATCAAGATCGACCGCGCGAGCTGGGACTGGGACGAGACCGAGCGCAATCCCTTCTGGGCGCCGGATGCCGGCATCGTCGCGCGCTGGGAGCAGCATCTCGACGAGACCCGCAAGGCCGGCTCCTCGACCGGCGCCATCATCGAGGTCGTGGCGAGGAACGTGCCGGTCGGCCTCGGCGCGCCGATCTACGGCAAGCTCGACGCCGACCTCGCTTCGGCGATGATGAGCATCAACGCGGTCAAAGGCGTCGAGATCGGCGCCGGGTTCGACGCGGCCTCGCTCACCGGCGAGGAGAATGCCGACGAGATGCGCATGGGCAATGACGGCATCAAGTTCCTCTCGAACAAGGCCGGCGGCATCCTGGGCGGGATCTCCACCGGCCAGGACGTGGTCGTGCGCTTCGCGGTGAAGCCGACCAGCTCCATCAACACGCCGCGCAAGAGCGTCACCGTCGCCGGCGAGGAAGTCGAGACGTCGACCCAAGGCCGCCACGACCCCTGCGTCGGCATCCGCGCGGTACCGGTGGGCGAGGCGATGATGGCGGTGGTGCTGGCCGATCACCTGCTCCGCCACCGCGGCCAGGTCGGGCTTTAGCCAGATCGTCTACTTCGCCGCCGCAACGGAGAGGCGGCGGGGCGCCGTGGCGCCGTGCAGCACGCAGTCCGCGGGGAAGATCAACGACACCGTCGTGCCCTTCCCGAGCTCGCTCGCGATGTCGATATCGCCGCCGTGCAACCGCATCAGCGAGCGCGAGATGTAGAGGCCGAGCCCGGTGCCGCCATGGCGGCGGCTATAGGGACTCTCGACCTGGCGGAAGGGCTCGCCCAGCCGCTTCACCATGTCCGCCGGAATGCCGGGCCCGGTATCCTCGATCTTCAGCCGAAGCCCTTCGCCGTCGCTCTCGCTGCGAATGACGATGGCGCCGCCGGCCGGCGTGAACTTGGCGGCATTGCCGATCACGTTGATCAGCACCTGGCCCAGCGCCCGGCGATCGGCCATCAGATCGGGACAGCCGGGATCGATCGCGGCCGAGATC
>DASZYM010000526.1:0-6452 GCA_035545355.1 Dongiaceae bacterium | reverse complement strand
ATCTCGAGCGCCGGACCAACCGGCCGGCGATCGATCTGTTCGACCTGATGGTGGGAACCTCGACCGGCGGGCTGGTGGCGCTGGCGCTCGCCTGCCCGGACGGCGCGGGCAAGCCGCGGCACACCGCCCGCGACATCATCCGGCTCTACGAGGTCGAGGGGAAGCGCGTCTTCTCGCGCTCGGTCTGGCACAAGATCCGCTCGGTCGGAAACCTCACCGAAGGCAAGTATCCGGCCGCCGGCATCGAAGGCGTGTTGCAGGATTATTTCGGCGAGGCGCGCCTCAAGGACGCGCTCTGCGACGTCGTGGTGCCCGCCTACGAGATCGAGCGGCGCATGCCGTTCTTCTTCAAGACGGCGAATGCGCGCCAGAAATCCTATTACGACTACCCGATGAAAACGGTGATCCGCGCCGCGACGGCCGCGCCCACCTATTTCGAGCCGACCCAGATCCAGATCGGCGGGCCGACCGACTACTACGCCTTGGTCGATGGCGCGCTGTTCGCCTACAATCCCGGCATGTGCGCCTATATCGAGGCGCTCAAGCGGTTTCCGGAATACGACAGTGTCATCATGGTGTCTTTGGGAACCGGCAAGCTCACGCGCCGTCTGCCCTATGACGAGGTGAAGGATTGGGGCGCCGCCCGCTGGGCGCAGCCGGCCTTCGCGCTGATGTGCGATGGCATCTGCGACGCGGTCGATCACCAGCTTCAGGAGATCCTCCCCGAAGCCGGGGACGGCCGGCGGCAGTACTATCGCTTCCAGGCGCGGCTCGACGTCGGCAATGACGACATGGACGACGCCAGCAACACCAATATCCGGGTCCTGCGCCTGCTGGCCGAGGACATGCTGCAGGCCAATCGCGCGGTGCTGCGCAATCTCGCCGACCGGCTGCTGGTCGGCGCGCCGGATCGTCCCGAGGCGCCGCCGCCCGACACCGCGGCCGACGCGCCGCCGCCGGCGATGACGCCGCAGGAGGCGAAGGCGGCCGCAATCCGCGAATCCGCCACCCTGGCCGAGGAGCGGGACTGAGGAACATCGTCCGCGGCGTGGCTGCGACGAAGTTTTCCGGCGGAACCGGGTCAGGGAGTGGTAAGCTATAAGAGCTAGCCCGGTAGAGAACCCCTTGCTCGAACGCCTTGGGGCGCAAAGGAGAAAACCAGTGCGGCTTCCGACCGAGAAGCGTGGCTTCGAGATTTCCTACGCCGAGTTCTGGCGCCTCTACCTGGATGCGCACCGCAAGCCGGCAACCCGCGCCATGCATTACCTGGCGACCGTCGTGGGCGCGGCCGGCACGCTGGCCGCGGTGCTGCTGGCCGAGCCGCTGCTCTGCCCGGCGGGGATCGGGCTCGGCGTGTGCATGGCGGTGGGCTCGCACCGCTTCATCGAGCACAACCGCCCGCTGATCCGGGTCAACGCCTTCTATGGCGCGGTCAGCGACCTCCGAATGATGTGGCTCGGCCTGACCGGGCAGCTCCCGGCGGAATACCGGCGTCTTGGCCTCGAGCCCGCCGTGCCCGCGCCGGGCCTTGGCGCCGCCGTCTCCGAATAGCCGGCAACGCTCTCCCTTTGGCCGCTGCGGCCCGCTTGGCGGACGGCCCGCGGGCTTGATAGCATAGGCGCATGCGTCGTGCCGGGGCGGCGGGTCCCGGGAACGACCGGGGTGTCGGAGGTGGCCATGCGGGGGTTTGTGGCGGCGATGGGGGCGGTGCTGCTCGGCGCCGCGGCGGCCGTCGGCGTGATCGGGAATGCCGAGGCGAAGGAGAGCCAGGAATACACGTTCGGTCAATGGACCGGCTACGCCTATACCGACGACGACAGCGGGCAGTTCACCGACTGCACGGTCTGGGCCTCGAACCGCGACAACGTCCAGATCGGCGTCAGCGTGCTGAAGGATTGGAGCCTGCGGCTCTATCTCTATGCCAAGAGCTGGAACCTGCCGCAGAACCAGTCCTATCCGGTCAGCTACTGGGTCGATCGCGGCGGGCAATACCGCGGCAAGGTGACGACCTCCGGAAAATCGACGGTCTATATCGACGTCGATGACGACAACGACGTGTTCCAGGATCTCAAGGCCGGCAGCGAGCTGACCATGCGCACGTCGTCCGACGACTATGTCTTCGACCTCCAGGGCTCGCGCAACGCGCTGAGCCAGCTCGTCGATTGCGTCGACCAGCACGCCAAGGCGGCCAACACGAATCCCTTCGGCCCGGGCTCGGGCGACCAGGGGAACGGCAACCAGCAGCAGAGCAGCCAGCAGCAACAACAGCAGCAGCAGCAGCAGCAGCAGCAGCAGCAGCAGCAGCAGCAGCAGCAGCAGCAGCAGCAGGGCAACAACAACCCGTCGAACAGCGGGCCGATGAACGACTTCACCGTCAGCGTCGACGACGTGCAGAAGTTCCTGGTGGAAGTGACCGGCGCCAAGCCCTCGATGATCAAGGTGACCTCGAAGACCGACAAGTCCGGGGGCCTCTACTACGATTTCACCACGCCCCTCGGCGGCGGCGAGTTCTGGCAGGAGAAGGCGAACGATACGCAGCTCGACGACATGGCCGCCGGCTACGTCGCCGACTATCGCAAGGACTGCAAGGGCGATTTCGAGGAGGCGCCGGTCAAGCCGGTCCAAAGCCAGAAAGGGGCGCTCGCGGCCGGCACTGCGTCCTGCTCCAACTCGCCCTATCAGAACAACGGACCGGAATTCCTCTCCTACTCGATGGCCGAGCAGGACGGCATGATCTCGGTCTATGTCACCTATACCGGGGGCAATGCCGCCAAGGCGAAGAGCGACTCCCTCGGCCGCCTGATCGAGCGGCGGTACGAGGACATCCTCCAGCAGGACTGAGCCTCGGGATCGGGCCGGGTCAGTCGCCCAGGTAGCGGAAGGTCGCCTCGGCCTGCGCGATCGCCTTGCCCTCGACCAACGCCTCGGCGCTGGCGAAGGCGATGGTCTTGCCGCCGCCGATCCGACGGCCGCGGGCGACGATCGTGTCGCCGAGGCGCGCACGGCCGATGAACAGGGTGTTGATCGAGAGCGTCACCACGGTGCGCGGCTTCGCCGGGTCGTCGACGAAGGCGGCGGCGAAGCCTGCGGCGCTGTCGAGCAGGGTGGCCAGCAGGCCGCCATGGGGGATCGACAGGCGGTTCAGATGCTGCGGCCCGATTTTCAGGCTGACCTCGGCGAAGCCCACCCCGCGGTCGGTCATCTTGTAGCCCAGTAAATCCGCAAACCCGCTATGGGCTCTCCCGATCTCCGTCATGCTGTCTCCTGCTTGAGACGCCCGAAACCGCGACTCCTGGAACTTCCGCGGGCGTCGAGAACCTCTCTCTTGCCATGGCTTGGGGAAATCTTCAAAACTGCATTCCCGCCCTGTTTTTCCGCGCGCAAGGCATGATCGAGCTCTATTCGTGGACCACCCCGAACGGCCACAAGATCCACATCATGCTGGAGGAAACCGGCCTGCCGTACCGGGTGCATAAGGTCGATCTCGGCGCGCGGGAACAGACCAGGTCCGACTATCTGAAGATCAATCCCAACGGCAAGATCCCGGCGATCGTCGACACCGAGGGGCCGGACGGCAAGCCGATCGCGATCTTCGAATCCGCCGCGATCCTGATCCACCTGGCCCGGAAGTCGGGCAAGTTCCTGCCCGACGAGCCCGTGGCGCATTACGCGACCCTGGAATGGCTGATGTTCCAGGCGGCCAATATCGGGCCGATGTTCGGCCAGGCCTTCCACTTCCGCAGCGGCGCGCCGGAGCGCGTGCCCTATGCGGTCGATCGCTACACCAACGAGGTCGGGCGGCTGATGGGCGTGCTGGACCGGCGCCTGGGCGAGGCGCCGTATCTCGCCGGTGCCGAATACACGATCGCCGACATCGCGACCTGGCCCTGGGTGAAGAACGCGCCGAATTACGGGCAGAACATGGACAACTATCCCCATGTCACGCGCTGGATCAAGGCGATCTACGAGCGTCCGGCGGTCAGGCGCGGCCTCAAGGCGCTGGAGAAGGCGGTGGCGTGATGGCCGAAATGGAGGTCTATACCTGGCCGACGCCGAACGGGCACAAGATCCATATCGCGCTCGAGGAGCTGGGGCTGCCCTATCGCGCCATCGCGGTCGACATCGCCAAAGGCGACCAGTTCCGCCCGGACTTCCTGAAGCTCAGCCCCAACAACAAGATTCCGGCGATCGTCGATCCCGAGGGGATCGGCGGCAAGCGCATCGCGCTGATGGAATCCGGCGCGATCCTGATCTATCTCGCCGACAAGACCGGCCGGCTGATGCCGGCCGATGCGCGCGAGCGCCTGGTGGCGCTGCAATGGCTGGTGTTCCAGGTCGCCAATGTCGGGCCGATGCTGGGACAGGTGCATCACTTCCGCCATTACGCGCCGGAGCCGATACCCTATGCGATCGAGCGCTACACCAACGAGACCAAGCGCATCTACGGCGTGCTCGACCGTCGCCTCGGCGAGGCCGCCTATCTTGGCGGCGGCGAGTACAGCATGGCCGACATCGCGACTTTCCCGTGGCTGGTGAGCTGGGAGAGGCAGGGCGTCGTGCTCGGCGACTATCCCAATCTGCAGCGCTGGTTCGACGCCATCGCCGAGCGGCCCGCCGTTCAGCGCGGCCTCGCCGTGCTCTCGGAAAAGAGCCGCAAGGCCAAGGATCTCTCCGAGGACGAGCGCGACGTCCTGTTCGGCGCCAAGCAATACGAGCGGCGTTAGCCCGCTTCCGGCGCCGAAATCCCTTGGTTTGACATTCCCGGGTCCGGCCGGTAGTAAACCCACGCGCATACGCCGTGGCGCAGGCTGCTCAGAATACGGACGTCTCTTGTGCGGAGGGGTGGCCGAGCGGCTGAAGGCGGCGGTTTGCTAAACCGTTATAGGGCCCTAAAGCCCTATCGGGGGTTCGAATCCCCCTCCCTCCGCCACTTTCTCGTCCAGCGTCCTTCGTCTAGCCTGGGAGTCATGCCCAGACCCGCCGACACGCCAAGCGAGCGCCCAGCAGGCCAGCGACCGCCCGATTCCGACTGGTCCCGCCTGATGGCGCTCAGCCAGGCCGGCGACGCCAAGGCCTATCGGCTGCTGCTGGGCGGGGTGACGCCCTATCTCCGGGCGCTGGCGCACCGTTTCGGCCTGGTCGGGTCGGACATCGAGGACGCGGTCCAGGACGCGCTGCTGACCCTGCATTCCATCCGCCACACCTACGACCCCAGCCGGCCCTTCGCGCCCTGGCTGGTCGCGGTGGCGCGGCACCGGATGCTGGACTATCGCCGCCGCCGGGTGCGGCAGTTCGGCCGCGAGACCGAATTGACCGATTTCCATGAAACATTCGCGGCCCCCGAGGCGAATCCTCCGGAACGGGCCGGCGAGGGCGCAAAGCTGCACGCCGCGATCGCCGAGCTGCCGGCGGGCCAGCGCCAGGCCGTGGAGTTGCTGAGATTGCAGGAAATGTCGCTGAAGGAGGCATCGGCCAAATCGGGCCAGTCGGAGACCGCGCTCAAGGTCGCGATGCACCGCGCGGTGAAGCGCCTGCGCATCCTGCTGGGCGAGGAGTGAGATGAGCGATACCGACGCCCTCATCGCGCAGCTCGCCGAGCGGCTGGAGCCGGTTCGGCGGCTCCGCAAGCCGTGGTTGCGCGCGGCCTTGTGGAGCGCGTTCGCGACCGCCCTGATCGCGCTGCTCGTCGCCCTGCGCGGCTTCCGCGCCGACATCGGCGAATGCATGCGGGATCCCGCCTTCCTGGTACCGCTCGCCGGCGCCTGGCTGACCGGCGCCACGGCCGCGCTGGCCGCCTTCGAGGTCAGCCTGCCGGACCGCTCCCGGCTGTGGCTGCTCTTGCCGCTGCCCGCGGTCGCGCTCTGGGTCGTCGGCTTCGCCGCCGGATGCCTCGCCGACTGGATCGCGATTCCCGAAGGGGCGCCGGTGGCGGAGGAGAGCGTGCGCTGCCTGACCACGATCCTGCTGGCCACCGCCGGCCTGCTCGTGGTCCTGGTGCCGATGCTGCGAAAGGTCCGGACGCTGCGCCCGGCTGCGACGGCCTGGATCGGCATCCTGGCGGTCGCCGGCTTCGCCGATACCGCGCATCTGCTGATCCACCCGGTGGAGGCGTCGCTGCTCGTGCTGGTGATCAATCTGGTGCCGGCGGCGGCGATCGTCCTGCTCGGCGGCCTCGCCGGCCGCCGGATGATGGCAGCCTAGAGCCGAGGCTCCGGCTAGACGGCGCGGACGATCCGGAAGCCCTCGACCTCCTTCAGCACCTCGAAATTCTCCCAGCGGCTGAAATCGTGGAGGATGAGCAGCTTGCTCATGTCGTGCCCGACCTCGTCGTTGATGCGGTCGAAGGACTTGAGCTGCTCCCAGATGCTGCCGATGCCGAAGCCGAGCGGGGTGTAGACGCCGTCGTTCTTGATGCCGACCAGGTTGCGCTGGCTGTAGATGCAGTCGCCGGT
>DASZYM010000525.1:0-3375 GCA_035545355.1 Dongiaceae bacterium | reverse complement strand
GACCTGCTCTTTCGCCTCTTTGACGCAACCTCGGTAGGACCCGTTGTTCAGATACGTCGTTTCCCGGACGTTGAAGAGCCTACCCACGCTGCTGGCGCTCGCCGTCATCACCTTCTTCATGATGCGGATCGCGCCGGGCGGGCCGTTCTCCTCCAACCGGCGCGTGCCGAAGGAGGTGAAGGCGAACATCGAGAACGCCTATCACCTCCATGATCCGATCTGGCAGCAATTCGGCCACTGGATCTGGGGCGTGCTGCATTTCGATTTCGGCCCATCGTTCAAGTACCGCGACTACACCGTCAGCGAGCTGATCGCCCACGGCTTCCCGACCTCGCTCGAGGTCGGCCTCTGGGCGATGGTCATTTCCACTTTGATCGGGCTTGCCCTCGGCATTGCCGGGGCGTTGCGCCGCAACGGGCCGATCGACTACACGGCGGGTGCCATCGCCATGGTGGGCCTGGCGATCCCGATCTACGTCATCGGCCCGATCGGGCAGATCGTGTTCGGCCTTCATCTGCAATGGCTGCCGATCGCCGGCTGGGACGGGACCTGGCCGTACAAGGTCATGCCGATCATCACGCTGTCGCTGCCCAACATCGCCTATGTCTCGCGCCTGATGCGCGGCAGCATGATCGAGACGGTGCGCACCAACTATGTCCGCACCGCGCGCGCCAAGGGCATCGGCGAGCGCAAGACCATCCTGAAGCATGCGATGAAGGGCGCGATCATGCCGGTCATCGCCTATCTCGGCCCGGCGACGGCGATCACGGTGACCGGATCGATCATCGTCGAGCAGATCTTCGGCATCCCCGGCATCGGCCGCTATTTCGTCGATGGCGCGATCAGCCGCGACTATCCGCTGGTGATGGGCGTCACCGTGCTGTACGGGGCGATCATCATCCTCGCCAATCTGCTGACCGACATCGCACGCGGCATCCTCGATCCCAAGGTCAGCTATGAGTGACGTGACCGTTCCGCCGCCGCTGGGCGTTCCGGGAGAGCCGGCCGAGGAGATCCCGGTCGGCTTGAGCCCGTTCCGGGCCTCGCTGCGCCGGTTCAGCAAGAACCATCTGGCGGTGATCAGCGTCGCGATCCTCGCGGTCATCGCGCTGGCCTGCTTCTTCGGGCCGCTCTTCTATCCGGCGGACACCGATCTCGGCGATTTCGACAATATCTCGGCGCCGATCGATCTCTTCAGCGCCCATCCCTTCGGCACCGACGAGCAGGGCCGCGACCTGCTCTATCGGGTGCTGGTCGGCGGACGGCTGTCCCTCTCCCTCGGATTCTTCGGCGCGCTGGTCTCGGTCTTCATCAGCATCGCCTATGGTTCGACCGCCGGTTTCCTCGGCGGCCGGGTCGATGACGTCATGATGCGCGCGGTCGACATCCTGCTGGCGCTGCCCTTCATCTTCCTCGCGATCCTGATCAAGATCGTGCTGCAGGATTCCGGGTTGCATGTCTTCGGCATCGCCTTCGACGGGCCGGAGGCCTCGGTCTTCGTCGCCGTGGTGGTGACGCTCTGGCTCACCCCCGCGGTGATCGCGCGCGGACAGGCGGTGACCCTCCGGAACCGCGAGTTCATCGAGGCGGCGCGCGCCGGCGGCATGAGCAATTTCCAGATCATCACCCAGCACATCATGCCGAACTCGGTCAACGTGGTGATCGTCTATTCGAGCCTGCTGGTCCTGGAAGCGATCCTGACCGAGAGCTTCTTGAGCTTCCTCGGCCTCGGCGTGCAGCCGCCCGATGCGAGCTGGGGCAGCCTGATCAATGACGGCGCCGGCAAGATCGATTCCGATCCCCGGCTGCTGATCCTGCCCGGCGCCTTCCTGGCCGCCGTCCTGTTCTGCCTCAATTACATCACCGACGGACTCCGCGATGCTTTCGACCCGAACGAACGCTGAGCCCGTCGCCGCGATGACGGCGCCCAGGACCGTGCTCACGGTCCAGGACCTCTCGGTGCAGTTCAAATTGCCGCATGGCTGGGTGACCGCGGTCGATCGCGTCAGCTTCGACCTGAAACAGGGCGAGGTGGTCGGCATCGTCGGCGAATCCGGCTCGGGCAAGAGCCAGATCCTGCTGTCGCTGATGGGCCTGCTCGCCAGCAACGGCCGCTGTTCCGGCGAGGCGCGTTTCGAAGACCAGCCGCTGCTCAATCGGCCGCCCAAGGAACTGGATTCCATCCGCGGCTCGGCGATGTCGATGATCTTCCAGGATCCGATGACCTCGCTCAACCCGTATATGCGGGTCAGCGACCAGTTGACCGAGGTGCTGATCGCGCATCAGGGCAAGTCGGCATCGCAGGCCCTGGAGACCGCGATCGAGATGCTCGACCGCGTGCGCATCCCGGAGGCGCGGCGCCGCGTGCGCTTCTATCCCCATGAGTTCTCCGGCGGGATGCGCCAGCGCGTGATGATCGCCATGGCCTTGCTCTGCAAGCCGGATCTGCTCCTTGCCGACGAGCCGACGACGGCGCTCGACGTGACGGTGCAGGCGCAGATCCTGGAGCTGATCGCCGAGCTCGCGCGCGACCTGAAGACCGCGGTCGCGATCGTCACCCACGATCTCGGCGTCATCGCCCGGCTCTGCGACCGGGTCATCGTGCTCTATGGCGGCCGCATCATGGAGCAGGGGACGATCGACGAGATCTTCTATGCGCCGAAGCACCCCTATACCAAGGGCCTGCTGGCCTCGACCCCGCGCCTCGACGAGAAGGTGCATGGCGAGCTGAAGACCATTCCCGGCCAGCCGCGCGCCGCCATGGGCGATCTTCCCGGCTGTCCCTTCGAGCCGCGCTGCCCGATCAAGGTCGCGCGCTGCAAGGCGGAGATGCCGGCCTTGCGGGCGGGGACCACCGGCCGCGCCGTCGCCTGTCATATGAGCGAGCCCTGATATGGCCGACAGCGACGCACTGCTTTCGGTCCAGGATCTCAAGGTCCATTTCCCGATCAAGGGCGGGATCATCGCGGGATCGCTCGGCCATGTGCGCGCGGTCGATGGCGTCAGTTTCGAGCTGAAGCCCGGCGAGACGCTCGGCATCGTCGGCGAATCCGGCTGCGGCAAGTCGACCCTCGGTCGCGCCGTGCTGCGCCTCATCGAGGCGACCGAGGGAAGGGTGGTCTGGGCCGGGCAGGATCTCTTCGGCCTCGGCGACAAGGCGATGCGCGGCCAGCGCCGGCAGATGCAGATCATCTTCCAGGATCCCTTGGCGTCGCTCGACCCGCGCCTGTCGGTCGAGGCCATCATCGCCAAGCCGCTGAAGACCTTCCATCCGGAGCTGTCGCGCGCCGAAGTGCGCAAGCGCGTGCTGGAGACGATGGGCCAGGTCGGCCTCTCGCCGGCCATGGCCAACCGCTATCCGCATGAATTCTCCGG
>DASZYM010000524.1:0-4898 GCA_035545355.1 Dongiaceae bacterium | reverse complement strand
AGGCCGTGTCGCTGATCGGCTGGGGCATGCTCGGCCTGATCCTGTGGCGCTTCCTCTCGCTGCTGGTCGCCGGCGCCGCCTGGCGCTTCCTGTTCGCGCCGGAAAGCCGGCCGGGCCTGTTCGTCACCGTCGTCGCGCGCTGGGTCAGCGAAAGCGTCAACGGCCTGCTGCCGGTGGCGCAGGTCGGCGGCGAGTTCGCGCGGGCGCGTCTGGTCTTCCACGCATTGAAGCGGCAGGGGAAAGCGGCGAGCGGCATGGACGCCGCCGCCAAGGTGATCGTCGACATGACGCTGGCCTTGCTGGCGCAGGTGCTGTTCAGCCTGGTCGGGCTCTGGCATCTCTGGCAGCTCAACGAGAATGCGATCGCGCGCATCGCCGGCGGTGTCGTCGTCTCGGTATTGCCGCTGATCCTGCTGATCGTCATGCAGCACCAGGGCGCGCTCAAAGGCGGCTCGGCCCTGGCCGCGCGCTTCGGCCTCTCGCGGCTGGTGGCGGATGAGTCCCAGGAGCATCCGCTCTGGGCCCGGCTCGCGGCGCTCTATCGCAACCTGCCGCTCGCCGCCGGCGTCACCGCGATGCATTTCGTCGCCTGGTGCATCCGCGCCGGCGAGGTCTGGGTGGCGATGCGGCTGATGGGCCATCCGATCGACGCCATCGACGCCGTGATGATCGAGGGCCTGCTGAGCGCCGCGCGGACCGCGGGCTTTCTATTGCCCGCGGGCCTGGGCGTGCAGGAAGGCGCCTTGCTGCTGCTCTGCGGCTGGGCCGGAATCCCGGGGCCGCTGGCCTTGGCCCTGGCCCTGCTGAAACGCGCCCGCGAACTCGGCGTCTGTTTGCCGGGTCTGGGTGTCTGGGCCCTGCTGGAACGCCCGCGCCGCCATCATCACCGCCGGGCGGAGCATCGGGTTTAGGTCGAGCGCTGCCGGCGAGCTTACGGCGTCTTCGCCAGGCGCTTCAGCGTCTGCCACTCGCTCATCAGCGACTTTGCCGACTTGCGCACGCTGGGTTGCGCCAGCGTCCGCGCCGCCTTGCCGAGGCGGCCGCGCCGCGCGTGGCCGATCGCATCGCCGATCGCCACCGGGAGATTGAGGAACACGCTGGAATCCCGGTAGCACACGCTCATGCACTTGGTGCAGTTGTCGCGCACGAAATCGACGGTGGCGAACTCCTCGATGGTGCCCATCGGCGCGTGCCAGAAATCGCAGCGATA
Source organism: Dongiaceae bacterium (assembly GCA_035545355.1). GTDB lineage: Bacteria > Pseudomonadota > Alphaproteobacteria > Dongiales > Dongiaceae > Dongia. The sequence goes on along the minus strand of DASZYM010000524.1, from coordinate 3,688 downwards.
GACGTTGAAGTTCACGTCCATGGCGAAATACTTGTAGCCGCCGTAGCAGGGGAATTCCTGCTGCTCCTTCTTCAGGAACCGCACCATCTCGGACAGTGATTCCGACGGATTGAGGACGCCGAACTTGTCCTTCTTCGAGCGCAGCATCTCGAGCACGTCGGCGAGCTCGACATCGGAGAAGTCGATCAGGTTGGACGACGAGAAGACCAGCGAGCCGGAGTTCAGCTCCTTCTTCGGATAGGTGAAGGTCACCGTCGCGAAGCCGAGATCGTCGAGCGCCGCGAACAGCTCCTCGAAATCGCCGATCAGCCGGTTGATGGTGCAGGAGGCGACGGTCTTGATGCCGAGCTCTTTGAGCCGCGCATTGCCCTTCTTGATCTTCTCGAACACGCCGGGCAGGCCGCGGTTCTTCTCGTGCTTCTCCGCGTCGGGAGAGTCGATCGAGATGAACAGCGTCTTCAAGCCGGCTTCCGCCAGCGCTTCCATGTTGCGCTCGGTCAGCGCCGAGCCGTTTGTGACCATCGCCGGGCGCATGCCGCGGAACGCGACCGCGGAGATCATGTCCGTCATCTTCGGGTGCAGCATCGGCTCGCCGCCGGAGAAGGTGATGTAGCGGATGCCGCGCGCATGCAGGATGTCGAGCGCCCGGGTCAGGCGCTCCGGATCCAGCCACTTCTTCTCGGTGACGAAATCCTTGTCCTTGGCGTAGTTGCAGAAATCGCAGGTCGCGTTGCAGACATTGGTGACCGCGATATTGCAGCAGCTCGGTCCGCCGATCGGCAGCAGCCTGAGAACGTCAGCCGCTTGTCCGATGGCGCGTGTGATCGACATGCCGATACCTTCCGTTTACCGCCGCCTCATGCCAGGCGGCCAACACATCCCGTTCCAGGACCTCGCCCCAATCGGGCCATTCCCGCTCGATCCACTGCCGTGCCGCCTGGCCCATCGCCCGGCGCGCCACGGCATCGGTCACCAGCGGTCGGATCGCCGCCGCCCAGGCCGCGGCCTCGCGCGACGCGAGCACCAGACCGTCGCCGCCGGACCTTGCCACGAACTGACCGCCGCCATGGGCATCCGCCACCACCACCGGCAGGCCGCTCGCCTTGGCCTCCAACACGACATTGGGGGAAACCTCGGTCGTGGAGGGGAAGACAAATACATCGGCGCTCGCATAAATCCAGGCCAATTCCGACTGCGGCAGATTGCCGGGGGCGGTCGCCCGATTCCCCAGCAGCGCCTGGATCGGCCCGCGGTCCTGGCCCTCGCCGACCACCAGGGCATGGACATCAAGTCCTTGATCGATCAAGTCTTTCGTCGCCTCGGCCATCAGCGGCGCACCCTTGCTGGCATCCACCCGCCCGGCAAAGACCAACACGATGCAGTCATCGGGGATGCCGAAGTCGCGCGTCAGCTTTGCGCGGTCGCGATGGGCGGGATTGAAGCGCGCGCGATCGACTCCGCGCCGGAACAACCGCACATGTCCTGGGGGCATTGCCGCGGAAAGCCGGTCGCGGTCCTCCGGCTTCGAGAGCAGGAGGCGGTCGCAGAGCAGCAGGCGCCGGTCGATACCGCGCTGCTGGCCGCGGGCGATCCGCTGCGGGAGATGGAAGCGATCGACCAGCAGGCCGCCGAGCGCGCGGCCGGTCATCCGCTTGATGATGTCGCCGGCATAGATCTCGGTGAAGCGCGGCACGTCGGTCTGCACCGAGGCGGTGAGTCCGGCGCCTTGCTTGCGCGCATAGGCGATCGCGGTCTTGCCGAAGCTGAAGAAGTCGGTGGCATGGACGACGTCCGAGCCGGCCAAGGCCGCGGCGACGCTGGGATTGAAGCCGGCGAGATCGGTATGCCCGGCGCCTTGCTCCAAACCCAGGCTGCGCGTGCTCCAGCGGGCGCGATGGGTGTGGAAGCGGACATTGGCCGCGGCCTCCTCGGTCGCGCGCCGCTCGCCGAGGAAATGGAGATCGAGAGAGAGCTTGTCCGGGATCGCCGCCGCCGCTTCGGACAGCCGCTCCCAGCTTTTCACATGGCCGCCGGCGGCGGGACCGCGCTCAAGTGTCACCAGGACCGCAACGCGCAGTGGCCGATCGGATTCTGGACTGGACATGAAAGCGTCGTGGCTCCCCTGGGCGCCGGGAAGCTAACAGAACTTCAACCTCCGGCCAATTCACCGCCGGGCCGGGCCGCACGGGTCAGAAGGCCTGGGCCAGGGTCGAGAGCTTCGCCTGTTCGAGCTGAACCCCGGCGATCCGTCGCACCACCAGGATGGTCGCCACGTCGAGCGCCATTCCGGCAATGTCGGAGGCGGTGGTGACGGCCGAAGCGAGCATCGCGCTGTCGAGCCCCTCGATCGCCTGGCCGAGGCGATACGCGGCTTGGCTCAGGACCAGGCTCAGGATGAAGGTTGCCCACCACCAACCGAGGAGGGGCGGGGTCGCAACGCCTGTCCAGGCTCCCGGCATGCTGCTTGCCTGGAAGGTCTCGCGCATCGCCTGGAACGGCTTCCACAGGCAAGCGATCGGCACGAAATACCAGCCCACGGCCCAGCCGGCGCTGAACCTCATGTCCCGCGCGCCGAGCGCCCGGGCGTTCTTGTTCGCGCGATAGACCCAGATCAGATAGGCGATGCCGCTGAGCACGAACAGCGCGAGCTGGCCGAGGCCGATCAATTGCTGACGCTTGTCGTTGGCGGTCAGCACATCGAGATCGGCTTCGACGGTGCCGTCGGCGATCGCGGTCAGCAGGTGAAATTCGAGCAAGCCGGATACCGTCGCGACAAAATCGATCACGAGGGCGACGGCGAACAGGCCGGTCACCCATTGGGTGAGCAGGGCCGGATCCCGGAAAGCATGGCTTGGGCCCGGCGCGGCCGTCGCGGCGGTGTCTGACATGGATCCCCCGATGGAAATGACGGTCTTGATCCGTCGCGCCACGCTCCAGCCGGGTTCATACCCGCTGAATCAAAGCCGCGGCGGATCGAACGGGGATACGCCATCGACGATGGTCCATGACCCGCGCCCGAAACCGGCGGAGGCGAAGGTCCGCTGCAGCCCCATTTCGACGGTGGCGTGGCGGCCGGAAATCGGCGGCAGCGCCAGCAGATGCCCGCCGGTCCAGGGCAGGAACGGACTCCGCCGGAAGGTCGCATAGATCTCGACGCGATGCGACGGCCGGAGGCTCTGCGTCCGCGCATGGAAGCCGGACGTGTCGGCGACGATCAGCGTGTTGGCGGGCACCGCCATCCGCACCGGCTCCGGCAGGCCGAGCGCGACACGGTCGGCCTCCGAAAGGCGGAACGATCCTTCGGCATGCATCCGGTCGGCGGATTGCCGGGCGGTGAGGCTCTGCCGGCGCTCCCAGTCCAGCCGGGCCGCCGTCAGCCGATGCGACCCGGGAATATAGGCGAAGGGACCGCCATCCTCCGTCACATCCTCCAGAAACAGCCAGGCCTTGGCTGTCGGATGGAAGGTGTCGGCATGGAACAATGTCTGCGGATCGGCGCTGTTCGGCCCCGACGCGATCACCGACTGGATCTGAAAGGTCGGCTCGCCGGCATAGGAGCCGGCGTAATGGATGAGATCGCGGATCGAGACATCCTCGACCAGGGCGCGCAGGGCAGGCAGCGATGCCAGCAAAGCGCGGTCGAGGCCGATCCGTCGCGTGGCCGTCCCGCCTTGCCGCATTTCCCGCG
>DASZYM010000523.1:0-14352 GCA_035545355.1 Dongiaceae bacterium | reverse complement strand
CCAGTTCGCGCCGGGCTCGACCTTCAAGATCGCGACCTCGATCGCCGCGCAGCGGATCGGCGTCAGCCCGGATTTCAACGTCTTCTGCCCCGGCTATTACCAGCTCGGCAACATGCGCTTCCATTGCTGGCGCAAGCAGGGTCACGGCCATCTCGACATGCCGAGCGCGCTGCAGAATTCCTGCGACGTCTATTTCTACGAGCTCGGGCGGACCATCGGCATCGATGCGATCGCCGCCGGCGCGCGCGAGCTGGGCCTGGGCGACGTCGCCGGGCTCGACCTGCCGGGCGAACGGCCCGGCGTCATTCCCGACCGCGCCTGGAAGAAGGCGACGATGGGCGAGTCCTGGCACCAGGGCGAGACCCTGATCAACGCGATCGGCCAGGGATTCGTGCTGGCGACGCCGCTGCAGCTCTGCGTCATGACGGCGCGGATCGCCAATGGCGGCTACGCCGTGAAGCCGCATCTCTTCAAGGCGGTCGAGCCCGCCAAGGCCGAAGGGCCGAGCACCTATCCCAAGATGGATCTCGACGAGCGCTGGCTGCGGGTGGTGCGCGACGGCATGGACCGCGTCTGCAACGTCCCGCACGCGACGGGTTGGAGCGCGCGCATCGAGATTCCCGGCATGGAGATGGCGGGCAAGACCGGCTCGGCGCAGGTCCGCCGGATCACCATGGCCGAGCGCGCGACCGGCGTGCGCAAGAACGAGGCCCTGCCGTGGAAGCAGCGCGACCACGCTTTGTTCGTCGCCTTCGCCCCGGTCCACGAGCCGCGCTATGCCTGCGCGGTGGTGATCGAGCATGGCGGCGGCGGCGGCCAATATGCCGGCCCGATCGCCCGCGACATCATGATCGAGACCCAGCGCCGCGATCCCGCGCGCCGCAACCCGAACAACGAAGGCGGAAGGCGGGAGATGCCATGAGGGACGAGCCATGAGCATCGGCCTGCAGCTCGGCGGCCCGCGCCGCAACCGGATGACTTGGCGCGAGAAGGTCGCGCATATCTCCTGGCCGGTCGTGTTCCTGATCGGCTGCGTGGCGTCGATCGGCTTTGCGATGCTCTATTCCGCCGCGCATGGCAGCGCCGATCCCTGGATGGACCGCCAGGCGGCGCGCTTCGCCGTCGGCCTCGCCATGATGTTCGCCGTGGCCATGGTCGATCTGAAGACGCTGATGCGGATCGCCTATCCGGTCTATTTCGTCGCGATCCTGCTGCTGGTCTGGGTGGATTTCGCCGGCTCGGTCGGCATGGGCGCCCAGCGCTGGATCGATCTCGGCGTGGTGCAGCTCCAGCCGTCGGAGATCATGAAGGTCAGCATCGTGCTGACCTTGGCGCGCTATTTCCACGGCCTGTCCTACGAGGATGTCGGGCGGCCGCTCTCGCTGATCGTGCCGACCGTCCTGGTGCTGGTGCCCGCGGGCCTGGTGCTGAAGCAGCCCGATCTCGGCACGGCGGGCATGCTGCTGATGGTCGCGGGGGCGATCTACGTGGTGGTCGGGGTGCGCTGGTGGAAGTTCGCGCTGATCCTGACGCTCGGCGTCGGCGCCGCCTATTACGCCTGGAACGCGCCCAACATCCTGCACGACTATCAGAAGGCGCGGATCATGACCTTCATGAATCCGGAGAGCGACCTGCAGGGCGCCGGCTATCACATCACGCAGTCGAAGATCGCGCTCGGCTCGGGTGCGGTCTGGGGCAAGGGCTTCCTGCAGGGGACGCAGAGCCATCTCGACTTCCTGCCGGAGCGGCAGACCGATTTCATCTTCACCATGTTCGCCGAGGAGTTCGGCATGGTGGGCAGCCTGGCGCTGCTCGGGCTCTATGTGCTGCTGGTAATCTACGGGACGGCGATCGGCATACGCTGCAAGAACCAGTTCGGGCGGCTGCTGGCCTTCGGCCTGAGCTTCAACCTGTTCTGCTACTTCTTCATCAACACGGCGATGGTGATGGGATTGATCCCGGTGGTGGGCGTGCCCTTGCCGCTGATCTCCTATGGCGGCACGGTCCTGATGACGGTCTTGATCGGCTTCGGCCTGATCCTCTCGGTCAATATCCACCGCGAGCAGCGGATCGGCCGGCGCCTCGGCAACGAGGACGCATGAGCGCCGCAGGGGCCGGCAGGGCCTAGCTAAGCCTTTGCACCGCCGTCGCAATTGTCCTGTCGACAAGCCGGGATCGCTTTGCTATACCCCGCCCTGGCCGCGCCACCCCCGGGAAACCGAGGGCGCGGCCAACTCGATTTCGGGCCCTCCGGACGGCCCGCTTGCTTGGTCCGGGCGCATAGCTCAGTTGGTAGAGCAGCTGACTCTTAATCAGCGGGTCGTAGGTTCGAGTCCTACTGCGCCCACCATCTCTGGAACCTATCCCACAAGGCTATTAGTTTGGTGACCTCAACGGCTCGTGGGGTTGCAAATGGCTATTTGCAGCGAGTGCGGTAGGGAAATGCGTCCGCCCAGCAGCTGCGTGGAGCATGTGTTTAAATTTGAGGACGATCCTGTCGAATATCTAGCCGTGCCTTACGGTTCGGAGGAAAAAGATTGGGGTGCGGCATCCGGGAGAAATTGCCCTGACTGCAATTGTCCCCCCGGCGGCTTCCATCACTCAGGTTGCGATGTCGAACGATGCCCGCGCTGTGGCGGCCAAGCGATCAGCTGCGATTGTGACGGGGAGGACGAGGACGACGACGACGACGACGACGACGAGGAATAGTAATTCCCCGGTGCGCAGTTTGGCGCTGTCTGGTCCAGCCTCCAGATATAGGTCGGGAAGTCGGCGACAGGTGCCGCCGCCGGCCGCCGGATTTAACCCCGACGCCGCACATCGCGGCGGGTCGCTCCGGATGTGACAACCGTGTGAACCTTGCAAAAGACCGCGGCGCGCCGTCATGCCGGAACCAAGCCGCCGATCCCCGCTTGGCCGGCACAAGCTGTGCGCCGTCATTGCGGGTGAGCCTATGGGGCTTCCGCCGCTGGCGATCTGCGCATGCCCGATTCGGATGGTCTTCCTGCAAACCCTACGGTTAAATGCTCGTTAACCACAGGGAGACGAGGATGGATATACTCGTCGTGGAAGACAATTTCCTGGCCGGTGAGATGATCAGGCTGGCCGTCGAGGACGTCTGGTTCAACGTCGTCGGTCCCGTTCCCACGCTTCAGGAAGGAATGCGTCTGGCCGACAGCACCGCGCTCGACGGCGCCGTGCTGGACATCAAGCTCGGTGGCGACCAGGTCTTCCCCCTGGCGCGGCATCTGCGCACCAAGGACGTCCCCTTCATCTTCGTCACCGGTTACGATCGCTCGGTCCTCCCCGACGATATGAACACCGCGCCGCTGATCTGCAAGCCGGTCTTGGTCAAGGAGCTGGCGCGGGTTGCCGTCGACCGGTTCTCCGGCAGCAAGGTCGCGAACCCCGCCGCGGCGGACCGGCAAAAGCGCGCCGCGATCCTGCGGCAGCGGGTCGAGGCGGGAGAGCGCCGGGTCGCCACCCAGAGACGGCGTCTGCAGCGCCTGCAGTTCGAGGGGCATGATCGGCATTCGGTCCAGTTCGCCACGGATATGCTCGAGCAGATGCAGATCTCGCTCGATCTGCTGAAGCAGACGCGCGACATGTTCGAGAAGCACGGCGCCCGCGCCGCCGCTTCCGCCGCCATCAAGCGGCCGATCAACGACGACACGATCGATCCCAGCGATCCGAAAAGCCTCGCCCACTGGGCCGAACAGCTCGGCACGACGCCGAAGCATCTCGCCGAGCTGCTCTTGGAACACAGGCCGTCCGCGCGCGTCATTGCAAGGGCGCTCGGTCTCGAGAAGTACGACGGCCCGAGCCGGAAATCGACTGTCCTCATCTGAAGCTTCTGCCCTGCCGCGCTTGCAGCTCCGGCCGTATGCGCGTGGAGTTCCTGTGTGAGACGGGAACCGCGCGCGATCGCACGGCTTCTCCTTTGCATGACGGAAACAGGTCCGCTGGTCGATCCCGCCGAGTGCCGCCGGCGCGCGCAGCGCCTGCGCGAGCGGGCGGAGAGCTCCAACATCGCCGAAGCCGAGCTGCTCGAAGCAGCCGACACATGGGACGATCTGGCGCGCCATGCCGAGGCTTTGCGCGACGCCTTCGGCCGCTTGGACAAGACGGCCGACCGCGCCCGATAGCGCAGGCCGCACCAATTCGCCGCACAGCAAGACGCTGGAAATCGACGGGGGAACACCGCTAGGCTTGGCGCGTTGGGTCGGCGATCAGAAGGACCCTCCGGAATGGCCGGCGTGCAAGTCTCCAAAGGCGTGCTGGCTTGGACCTGTCGAGGCTCGATCCTGGGCCTCGCCGGTCTTGGCCTTGCCTCCTGCTCCGGCGGCGTCCTGGACCCGCTCGGCCCGGTGGGTGCTGGCGACGCCACGATCCTGATCGACGCCACGGTCGTCATGCTGGCGATCGTCGTTCCGACGATCCTGCTCGCCTTCTGGATGGCCTGGCACTATCGCGCCTCGAACCGCAAGGCGGAGTACCTGCCGTACTGGTCCTATTCCGGCCGGATCGAGGCGGTGGTCTGGTCGATCCCGATCCTGACCATCATGTTCATCGGCGGCTTGATCTGGATCGGCTCCTATCGCCTCGATCCGTTCAGGCCGCTCGATTCCAAGATCCAGCCGCTCGAAGTGCAGGTCGTGTCGCTCGACTGGAAGTGGCTGTTCATCTACCCGGAGCAGGGGATCGCGACGGTCAACCAGCTCGTGGTGCCGGCGGGAACGCCGGTCCATTTCTCGATCACCTCGGCCAGCGTCTTCAACGCCTTCTTCGTGCCGCGCCTGGGCTCGATGATCTACGCGATGCCGGGCATGGTCTCGCAGCTCAGCCTGCAGGCCGACCACGCGGCGGAGCTCTGGGGCACCTCGGCGCAGTTCTCCGGCGACGGTTTCTCCGACATGCAGTTCCAGGTGAAGAGCGTGCCGGCGGCCAAGTTCGAAACCTGGGCCAACGGCGTCAAGGGCGCCGGCGCCAAGCTCGACCAAGCCGCCTATGCCGGCCTGCTGCATCAGACCCAGCGGGTGCCGCCTTCGAGCTATGGATCGATCGATCCGCAGCTCTTCATGGCCGTCGCCACCCAGAAGATCCCGCCCGGGCCGGGACCGCAGCCCGAGAGTCCGGAGCATGCCGGGCGCGAACAATCGACCGGCGGAAAGGACTGACGATGTTCGGGAAGCTCGACCTCTCGGCGATCCCCTTCTCGCAACCGATCCCGCTGATCACCTCGATCATCCTGATCCTCGTCATCCTCGGCGTGCTGGCGATCGTCACCGTGAAGGGCTGGTGGCCCTATCTCTGGCGCGAGTGGATCACCAGCGTCGATCACAAGCGGATCGGCGTCATGTACTGCCTGCTCGGCGTCGTGATGCTGATCCGCGGCTTCGCCGATGCGATCATGATGCGCACCCAGCAGGCGGTGGCGATCGACGCGCCGGGATACCTGCCGCCCGAGCATTACGACCAGATCTTCACCGCCCATGGCACGATCATGATCCTGTTCGGCGCCATGCCGCTGGTGCTGGGCCTGATGAACTTCGTGGTGCCGCTGCAGCTCGGCGTACGCGACGTGGCCTTTCCGACTTTCAACTCGGTCGGCTTCTGGCTGACCGCGAGCGGGGCGCTGCTGGTCAACGTCTCGCTCTTCGTCGGCGAGTTCGCCCGCACCGGCTGGTTGCCCTATCCGCCGCTCAGCGAGACCGCCTACACGCCCGGCGTCGGCGTCGATTACTATCTCTGGGCGGTGCAGATCTCCGGCGTCGGCACCTTGATCACCGGGATCAACATCGTGACCACGGTGCTGAAGATGCGCTGCCCCGGCATGGACTACCTGCGCATGCCGGTCTTCTGCTGGACGGCCCTGTCCTCGTCCCTGCTGATCGTCGCGGCCTTTCCGGTGCTGACCGCGACGCTCGCGATGCTGACCCTCGACCGCTATCTCGGCTTCCATTACTTCACGAACACCGCGGGCGGCAATCCGATGATGTTCGTGAACCTGGTCTGGGCCTGGGGCCATCCCGAGGTCTACATCCTGGTCCTGCCGGCCTTCGGCGTCTTCTCCGAGGTGTTCTCGACCTTCTCCGGCAAGCCGCTGTTCGGCTACCGCTCGATGGTCGCGGCCACCTTGTTCATCTGCGTGGTCTCGATGATGGTCTGGCTGCACCACTTCTTCACCATGGGCGCCAGCGCCGCGGTCAACACCTTCTTCGGCATCTCCTCGAGCATCATCGCCGTCGGCACCGGCGTGAAGATTTACAACTGGATCTTCACCATGTACGGGGGAAGGGTGCGGTTCGAGGTGCCGATGCTCTGGTCGATGGGCTTCATCTTTACCTTCATCATCGGCGGACTGACCGGCGTGCTGCTCGCGGTGCCTCCGGCCGACTTCCTGACGCACAACTCGATGTTCCTGGTGGCGCATTTCCACAACGTGATCGTCGGCGGCGTGGTGTTCGCGATCTTCGCCGCCCTCGATTACTGGTTTCCGAAGGCCTTCGGATTCCGCCTGCATCCGGGCTGGGGCAAGGCGGCGTTCTGGCTCGCCTTCATCGGTTTCTGGGTGACCTTCACGCCGCTCTATATCCTCGGCCTGCAGGGCATGACGCGCCGCCTGCAGCACATCAACTTTCCGGAATGGGCGCCGTGGCTCTACGTGTCGCTGGTCGGCGTCGCGATCCTCATCCTCGGTGTGATCTCGCAGGTGGTGCAGCTCGTGGTCAGCATCCGCGATCGCGAGAAGCTGCGCGACGTGACCGGCGATCCCTGGGACGGCCGCTCGCTCGAATGGGCGACGCCTTCGCCGGCGCCGTTCTTCAACTTCGCCGTCATGCCGAATGTCGAAGGCGAGGAGGCCTATTGGGGCATCAAGCGCCGCGCGGTGGAAACGCAGCAGATGGGCCCGGAGCCGAAATACGAGCCGATCGAGATGCCGGTGAACAGCCCGGTCGGCATCTACACCGCCTTCTTCAGCACGGTCTTCGGCTTTGCGATGATCTGGTACATCTGGTGGCTGGCGGCCGTGGCCTTCGTGGCCGCCTTCGTCGGATTCGTGGTCTTCGCCTGGCGCGACGTCCATGAGTTCGAAGTGCCGGTGGAGGAGGTGGCACGCATCGACCGCGCCCGCCGTGCCGCGCGCGAGGCGCTGCTCAGACGGCTCGCGGAGCAGGGGGCGCTGCCATGACCGACACCGGATTCCCCGCCGGGGGGTTGCCGGCCAGCGCCGAAGCCATCCGCCGGGTCCGCGAGGATCCGTACCGGCTCGGCCATCGCGCGCATGGTCCGGAGGAGCCGGTCGCCGGCACCGGGCATGGGGCGACCGGTCCCGCCAGCAAGCGGATCCTGGTCGGCTACGGCTTCTGGATCTTCCTGCTCAGCGACATCGTCATCTTCTCCTGCTTCTTCGCGGCGTTCGCCGTGCAGCACGGCGCGACCGCCGGCGGCCCGACCATGGGCCAGATCGTCGATCTCCGGCGGGTCGCCTTCGAGACCGCGGCGCTGCTGCTCTCGAGCTATACCTGCATGCTCTCCTTCGCCGCCACGAATGCGAAGAACCTGTTCTGGACCGAGGCCTTCCTCCTGCTCACCGGACTCCTCGGATTGGTCTTCGTCATCCTCGAACTGATGGAGTTCATCGACCTGGCCGGCCGGGGGATCACGCCGCAGGTGAGCGGTATGCTCACCGCGTTCTTCGGCCTGGTCGGCCTGCACGGCCTGCACGTCACCTTGGGCGGGATGTGGCTCGCGACCATGATGGCGCAGGTGTTCATCAAGGGATTCCGCCACGAGATCGTGCACCGGCTGATCTGCTTCAACCTGTTCTGGCACGCCTTGGACATCGTCTGGATCGGCATCTTCACGATCGTCTACCTGATGGGGAGCGGCGCATGAGCCATCTCGAAACCGACCCGCAGGTGGAAGCCGGCGCATTCAACCGGCTCGACCACGCGCCCGGCGACGAGCCGGAGGAAGCCGGCCATTGGGTCCGCAACGCCAATCTGGGCCTCGGCTTCTCGATCGTGCTGACCGCCGCGGCGTTCTTCCTGGCGGGCTCGCATCTGATCTACGGGCCGGTCATTCCGGTCGCGCTGGTCGTGCTCGCCATCGCCCAGATGGGCGTGCATCTGGTCTTCTTCCTGCACATCACCACCGGCCCCGACAATACCAACAACGTGCTGGCGCTCGCCTTCGGCATCCTGGTGGTCTTCCTGATCGTCGCCGGATCGATCTGGATCATGGACCACCTGACCCACAACATGATGCCGATGGACCAGATGATGCAGATGCAGCCCTAGAGCCGAGGCTCTAGCCGGAGCCCGTGCCGCCGCGCCGCGGCGACCAGCGGTGGCCGATGAGGCGATCGTATTCCTGGGTGATGAAGCGATAGCAGGGGCAGGAGGCCGCTTCGAGCCCGGTGCGATCGAGAACCCTCACACTGCCCCGCGAATAGGAGATCAGCCCGGCCTTCTGCAGCATGCCGGCGGCGACGGTGACGGTCGGCCGATGCACGCCGAGCATTTGTGCGAGAAATTCCTGGGTCAGGGGAAAGGCGTCGCCATCGACCCGGTCGTGGGTCTGCAACAGCCATCGCGCACAGCGTTCCTGCACTTCATGCAGCCGGTTGCAGGACGTGCTCTGCGCGATCTGCCCCATCAGGGCGAGCGCATAACGCATCAAGAGATCGCGCAGCCCCGGGTTCGCTTCGATCGCCGCCACGAAATGCGATTTGTCGATCCGGAAGCCTTCCCCCGGGATCTGCGCCAGAACGCGGCTCGGCATCCGGTCGGCGCCCAGCAGCAGCGGAAGCCCGGTGAATCCCTCGCATCCGATGGTCGCGATCTCGACGATCTCGCCCGGCGAGGGTTCGTTCACCATCGAAAGGACGCCCGATGTCGGGAAATAGGCGGCATCGATGGCCATATTCGGCTCGCTGAGGACGTCCTTGAACGCGAGGGTGACCGGCTCCAGACGCAACTCGGCGCGCACCTCCTCGGACACGGCGGCAAGGAGTACATTCTTTTGGGTCAAGGGACCGCTCCGTGATGGACTTTTGCCAACGGGGTCCCTATGTCATCCAGTGTACATATGACCCACGTTCAGCCAATTGGCGCCCCCGAGCATCGTTCCCGAAAAACACCGGACCGGTGCGGAATCGCGCTGCTCGCCTCCGCCGGGGGAATCGCCGCGACCATCAAGGTGCTCAGCGTATTGCCGCCGGATCTCCAGGCGCCGATCTTCCTGTCGCAGCACCTGCCGCATGACAGTGCGAGCGAACTCGTGCCCATCCTTCAGCGCCGCGTTCAGCTCAAGGTGTCATGGGCGGCGTCCGGCCAAGCGGCCCTTGCCGGAAACGTCTATGTCGTGCCGCCGGGCCACGCGCTCGAAGTGCACGCGCGCCGGCTCGAGGTGCGGAAGCTTCCGCGGGCTTGGCAGAACTGGTTCAACAGCGCGGACGCGCTGCTGCAGAGCATGGCGGCGACCTATGGCGCCGGCGCGATCGCGGTGACACTGAGCGGCATGATGGCGACGGGCCTGATCGGCTTGCGCGCCATCCGGAAAGAGGGTGGATTGGCCATCGCGCAAAGCGAGGAGAGCTGCTCGTTCTTCCCGATGCCGCAAGCGGCCATCGATTTCGGCATGGCCGATATGGTGTTCCCGCCCGAGCGCATCGCGGAAGCCTTGATGCTGCTCGCCGAAACCGTCGGCTAGTCTCGAGGTCTCGACGCGCACATGCTTATTGCACCCCGCCGGATCGGCGCAATCCTCGCCGCAATCGCGTGGCCGCTCCTGCTCGCCGGCTGCAACAACAGCTATGGCCCTCCGCCGGCGAACGGAAAGCCCGCGAACTGGGGCCAGCAGCATTATCTCGACATGCAGCATTATCACGAGATGATCGAGAACGGGATGAACACCTGACCGGCCGGCCCCGGCGGCCGCCGGACAGCGGTGCTCTTTCCCATCTTATCCGCCTAAGGTAGAACCCTCATCGAGGGAATGCAGGCCCCGGGAGCAATACGCCTTTGGCGAAGGACGTTACCCTGAAGCAGGTCGCCGCGGCGGCCAAGGTCTCGCGGGCGACGGCGGCGCGGGCGCTGAACAGCTACGGCTATGTCGGCGACGAGACCGCCATGCGGGTGCTGGAAGCCGCGGATTCCCTCGGCTATCGCGCCAATCGCGTCGCCCAGGCCTTGCGGCGGGGGCAACTCCCCATCATCGGCTTCCTGCCCGGCGATATCCAGAATCCCTTCTTCGCGCGGATCGCCCATGACCTGGAGGTCGAGCTCAGGAACCAGGGGCACAATCTGCTGATTGCCAGCAGCGAGGAGAGCGTCGACCAGGAGCGCGAGCTCCTGGAGAGCCTGCGCTCGCTGAGCGTCCGGGGCTTCATCCTGGCGCCGACCTCGGCCAGCGACGATCAGCATATCGTGAAGCTCGCGCGCGACGGCGCGCCGATCGTGCTGATCGACCGCGTCGCGGAGAACGTGCATTGCGACAGCGTGGTGGTGGACAATGCGGGCGGCGCCCGCGAGGCGGTCGACTATCTGGTCGCCAACGGTCATCGCCGCATCGCGCTGCTGCGCGACGAATCGCGGATCTTCACCGCGCAGGAGCGCTTCGCGGGATATCGCAACTCCCTGAAGTCGCATGGCATCGCGCTCGACGATTCGCTGGTCGGGATCTCGCGCTCGACCGTCGAGCACGCGATCGAGGCGACCATCCGCCTGTTCAGCCGCCGCGACCGGCCGACCGCGCTCTTCACCGTGGACAGCCTGATGACCCAGGGCGCGCTGCTCGCTCTGCGCTCGATGGGCCTCGCGATCCCGCGCGACGTCTCGCTGGTCGGCTTCGACGATTTCGATCTTGCGACCTTCACCGATCCGCAGATCACCGTCGTCGCCCAGCCGATCGCCGATATCGGCCCGCTCGCGGCGAAGCTGCTGATCGAGCGGCTCGGCGGCGAGAAGGGGGCGCCGCGCCATGTCCGCTTCCCGACCCGCCTGGTCGTCCGCGGCTCGGTCGCGCCGTTGAAAAAGCGCCAGAAATCCTGATCCCGAAGGGCGACCGAATGCCGCTTGCCAAAAGCAGGCGTTTCATGCGCTACTTGGCGATCTGAGATCGATCTCACACCGGCGTTTAACCTGATGTGAGATCGATCTCATATCCGACGATCTCGGCTGGAAGATGAGGGAAGGACTGATGCTGAACTTCGACAAGGACCGCTTCGTGAAGATCGAGACCGGCGCGCTTTCCATCGCCAGCGAGGTGCGGGCGCTGATGAAGAAGCTGCTCGCGGGCGGGGTGGACCGGCTCTATTTCATGGGCACCGGCGGCGTCCAGATCCTGACCTGGCCGGCGATCGACGTGGCGCTGCGCCGCTCGCGCTTCCCGGTGAGCGCCGAGTTCCCGGCGCAGGTCGTCATCGATCCGCCGGCGGCTCTGGACAAGAACTCGCTGGTGGTTCTCCCCTCGCTTTCGGGCACCACCAAGGAAAGCGTGAAGCTGCTCGCTTTCCTGAAGGAGCGCGGCGTCAAGACGATCTCGCTGACCGGCCATCGCGACACGCCGCTGGCCCAGGAGGCGGATCACAACTTCACCAACTTCGCCGAGGACGACACCTCCTCGGAGATGTTCTACCTGCAGACCCTGCTGATCGTGCTGGCGATCATGGCCGAGCGGGGAGAGTACAAGAACTTCGACCAGACCGTCGCCGAGCTGCAGAAGCTGCCGAAGCTGCTGGCCGATGTGAAGGCGGCGTTCGAGCCCAAGGCGGCCGAGCTCGCCGCCGCGATCAAGGACGAGAAGTACCACATCTTCACCGGCGCCGGCTCGGTCTGGGCCGAGGCCTATTATTACGGCATGTGCATCCTCGAGGAGATGCAGTGGATCCGCACGCGCCCGGTCCATGCCGCGGATTTCTTCCACGGCACTTTGGAGCTGGTGGAGCAGGGCGTCAGCGTCTTCGTCTTCAAGGGCGAGGATGCCTCGCGCCCGCTGGCCGACCGGGTCGAGAATTTCGCCAAGCGCTACACTGACAAGGTCCGCGTGCTCGATGCCGCCGATGCCAAGCTGCCGGGCATCTCGGCGGAGACGCGGAGCCTGATCTCGCCGGTCCTGCTGGCGACCCAGCTCGAGCGGCTCAGCGCCCATCTCGAAGTCCTGCGCAACCATCCGCTGACGACGCGCCGCTACTACAAGCGCGTCGAATACTGAGACCCAACAAACATCGAAAACAGGAAGGAGCACTCCCCATGAGACATACGACGAAACGTTCCCTGCACCTCGCGGCGCTGGCCGTGACCGCGGCGTCCACCTTGGCACTCTCCGCCGGCAGCGGCTGGAGCGCCTCCGACGTGACGGCCGACCCCAATGCCAAGGTCGAGTACAGCGGCACCCTGACGGTGCTGACCAAGTTCGGCCTGCAGGTGCTGTCGCCCTTCTTCGTCAACATCGCGCAGGAATACGAGAAGCTGCATCCCGGCGTGAAGGTCGAGCTGACCCAGGAGAGCGACGACAGCGTGAAGGACAAGACCAAGACCCTGGTCGCGTCAAACTCGCTGACCGACGTCTATTTCTCCTGGACCGGGAGCTGGGGCTACAACTTCGTGCGCGGCCACCGCGCGGTCGACCTGAGCCCGGTCATCGGGCCGGATACGGACTGGGGCAAGACCCTGGTGCCGGCGGCGGTCGAGGCCTTCCAGTATAACGGCAAGGATTACGGCGTCCCGCTTTACCTCGATGCCAAGTTCATGGGCTACAACAAGGCGATCTTCCAGAAGCTCAACATCGCCGTGCCGCAGAGCCTGGAAGACCTGGAAGCCGCCTGCGATACGATCAAGAAGGCCGGCATCACGCCGATCTCGCTCGGCAACAAGGAAGCCTGGCCGGTGGTGCACTATGCCGGCCAGCTCCTGGCTTATAACGTGCCGCGCGCCACGCTGGAGAAGGACTTCGACCCGAAGACCGCGACCTTCGACGATCCGGGCTATGTCGCGGCGCTGCAGCAGTACAAGGACCTCTCCGACCATTGCATCGACGGCGCCTCGGTCAACGGCACGTCCTACGCCTCGGCCTTGCAGCAGTTCGGCAACGGCAAGTCGGCGATGTACTACCAGGAGATCATCGAGTTCGATCAGAGCACGGCCTCCGATGGCGGGCTGAAGCAGTCCGATTTCGGCTTCTTCGTCCTGCCGGTGCCGAAGGACGCCAAGGGCGATCCCAAGGCGGTCGAGGGCGCGCCGGAAGGCTATATGATCAACACGGCCTCCAAGAACATCCCGCTGGCGATCGACTTCATGAAGTTCGTGACCTCCAAGGAGCACGGCCAGGTCCTGTCTGCGCCGCCTTATGGTCAGCCGAGCGCCACGATCGGCGGCGCCTCGGAGGACAAGATGAGCCCGGCGGTGGTGCAGGGCCTCGTCGTGCTGAAGGGCGCCTCGTACCTGATGCCCTGGCTCGATACGGCGAACTCCGCCCGCACCGCGAATGCCTGGCTCTCCAGCCTGCAGGCCTTGGCCGGCGGGACCATGACACCGGAACAGGTCATGGATAAAGTGAAGGAAGCCTCCAAGGCGGAAGCGAAATAAGGGAACGATGGCGCTCGCGCCTTCGCAGAGACCGAGCTGGATGCGTGCAGGCGGGGCAGATGGGCTCCGCCTGCGCCATCTTCTGTCCTTTCGCTGGGCCGCGGTCGCGGTCATCGTCGTCGGCTGGTTCGTCTACTACCCGATCGTCGATAACTTCATCGTCAGCACGACCAACGAGGACATCTTCACCGGCGAGGTCACCAATGTCGGCCTCGCCAATTATCAGCGGCTGCTCGGCGATCCGGTCGTCTGGACGGCGCTCTGGAACAACTTCGCCTATGCGGTGATCTCCATCGTCTTCCAGGTGTTCGGCGCCTTCCTCCTGGCGGCGATCATCGAAGGCCTGGATTCCGAGCGGGCGAAGCGCTTCTGGCGCGCGGTCTATTTCGTGCCCTCGGCTATCTCGATCACCGTGACCGGCCTGCTGTTCTATTTCATCTATCAGCCGGACATCGGACTGCTCGACGCGCTGTTGAAAGCGGTCGGCTTGACGTCCTGGGTCAAGGCCTGGCTCGGCGACGAGCACACCGCGATCTACGCCATCATCGCCATGAGCCAATGGCAGGGCTTCGGCTACTCGACCCTGCTCTTCGCCATCGCCATCCAGAAGATCCCGCGCGAATATTACGACGCGGCGATCGTCGACGGAGCCGGGCCGCTGGTGCGGCTGTGGAACGTCACCTTCCCGCTGACCCGGGAGATGACCGGGTTGATGATCATCATCACCGTGACCGGCGCCTTCCAGGTGTTCAACGAAGTC
>DASZYM010000522.1:0-14122 GCA_035545355.1 Dongiaceae bacterium | reverse complement strand
GCTCACCCGCAACCGTCCCTTCGAGCCCAGGCGCACTTGCCTGCTCCTGGTCGATACCCAGAATATCGTCTGGAACCCGGAGGTCGCGCAGCGCCATCCCTATTTCGACGAGCAGCTTCGCAACACGGTGGTGCCGAACCTCAGGCGCCTGATCGACGGCTTCCGCGCCGCCGGCGCCGAGATCATGTACACGGTGATGGAGAACCTGACCCGCGACGGGCGCGACCGCAGCCTCGATTACAAGCTCTCGAACTTCTTCATCGCCAAAGGCTCCTGGGAGGCGAAGGTCCTGGATGCGCTGACGCCCGGCGATGACGACATCGTCCTGCCCAAGACCTCTTCGGGTCTGTTCAATTCCACCAATGTCGAATACCTGCTCCGCAACATCGGCATCGACACCTTGGTCGTCACCGGGTTCCTGACCGATCAATGCGTCGATCACACGTTGCGCGACGCCGCCGATCGCGGCTTCTACCCGGTCTGCATCTCGGATGGCTGCGCCACCCATACCGCAGAGCGCCATAGCAACGCCCTGCGGGCCTTCGCCGGCTACTGCCGCACCCTCACCACCGACCAGGCGCTGCAGCTTCTCCCATAGCGGTCGGCGGCTCTAGCCTTTGGCCAGAGCGGCGGCGACCTCCTTGACGGCGTCGGTGGCGGCGGAGACGACGATGTCCGCCTCGCCGCGCGTCAAGCAGAGCGGCGGCGCGAAGCCCAGGATGTCGCCCTGCGGCATGGCCCGGCCGATCACGCCGCGCTTCAGCAGAGCGGCCGACATCTGCGGCCCGACCTTCTTCGCGGGATCGAACAGCTTGCGCGACGCCTTGTCGGCGACGAATTCGATCGCGCAGAGCAATCCTTCGCCGCGGATATCGCCGACCATCGGATGGTCGCCGAGCGCATCGCGCAGGGACTTCAGGAAATAGCCGCCGGTCTCGCGCGCATTCTTGATCAGGCCGAGATCGTCGACCAGCTTCAGATTGGCGACGCCGGCCGCGGCGCCGATCGGATGCGCCGAATAGGTCCAGCCATGGCCGATCGGCCCGAGCTGGTCGGTGCCCCGCTCCAGCACGTCCCAGACCTGCTTGGAGACGATCGAGCCCGAGAGCGGCGCATAGGCCGAGGTCAGGCCTTTGGCGATGGTGATGATGTCCGGCGTCATCCCGTAGTGGTCCGAGCCGAACATCGAGCCCAGGCGGCCGAAGCCGGTCACGACCTCGTCGGCGATCAGCAGGATGTCGTGCTTCTTCAACACGGCCTGGATCGCCGCCCAATAGCCCTTCGGCGGCGGCACGATGCCGCCGGTGCCGAGCACCGGCTCGCCGATGAAGGCGGCGATGGTGTCGGCACCCTCGCGCGCGATCAGCTCCTCGAGCTTGGCGGCGCAATGGGCGGAGAACTGCTCTTCCGACATCGCACCATCGGCGCGGCGGAAGTAGTAGGGCGCCTCGGTGTGCAGCACCTGCGAAAAGGGCAGGTCGAACTTCTTGTGGAAGAGCTCGAGCCCGGTCAGCGACCCGGTCATCAGGCCCGAGCCGTGATAGCCGCGCCAGCGCGAGATGATCTTCTTCTTGTTCGGCCTGCCCAGGATGTTGTTGTAGTACCAGATCAGCTTGACGTTGGTCTCGTTGGCATCGGACCCGCCGAGGCCGAAATAGACCTTCGACATGTTCTTCGGCGCGCGCTCCAGGATCATGTGCGCGAGGGTGATCGAGGCTTCCGTGCCGTGCCCGACATAGGCGTGGTAATAGGCGAGCTCGCGCGCCTGCTTGGCGATCGCCTCGGCGATCTCGCTGCGGCCGTATCCGACATTCACGCAATAGAGGCCGGCGAAGGCATCCAGCAGCTTGTTGCCGTCGCGGTCGTCGATATAGACGCCCTTGCCGCCGGCGACGATCCGATTGGGCATCTCGCCGCGCGCGAACTGGCCGAGATGGGTCGAGGGATGGAAGAAGGCGGCCCGATCCCATTGATCGAGCTGGTCGTTGCGCAGCATGGCGAGACTCCTATTTGATGATCGGTCCCATCGGGGTCTTGGTCAGGACTTCCGGACCGCCGCTTCCCAACAGGACCGCGTTCGAGATGAAATAGTCTCCGGCACCCGTTCCCATCAGCCAGGACAGGATGTGGAAGGACATGCCCTCGCGGATCGGGAGATCGGAATCGTGGCGCAGGCCTACCACCTTGTTGCCGCCGGTCCAAGACGGCGACAGGCCGATCCCGACGCAATAGCCGCAATGATGCCGCCGATAGTGCGAAAGGCCCGCGGCATCGACCACCGATTGCCAGCCGGCATAGACATCGCGCGCTTTCGCCCCCGGCTTCAATGCCCCGAGCACCGCCTGGAACGCCTTCGCCGTCGTCTCCGCCATCCTGGCATCGGCGTCGGAGATCCCGCCGATATGGACCAGGCGGCCCAACGGCGCGTGATAGCGCGAGAGGCAGCCCGAGAGCTCGAGGAAGACCGGCTCGCCCTTCTTGTAGCGCCCGTCGCCCCAGGTCGTGTGCTCCTCGCCGAGCCGGCTGCCCGGACGGATGAAGGGGCCGAAAGCCGGCGGCGATCCGCCGGCGCGGGTCATCGCGGCGAGGCAGGCAGCGGCGACCTCGGTCTCGGAGGCGCCGTCGCCGATCGCATCGATCGCGGCGCCGGCCGCCGCGTCGGTCACCTTCGCCGCGCGGCGCATCAGCGCCTGTTCCTCGGCGCTCTTCACCAGCCGCAGGTCGTCGATGGCACCCGAGAGGTCCTGCCACTGCGCGCTGCATTGCTGCTGCAGCGATTGCGCGAGTCCGTGGCTCAATCCTGCGGTCCAGAATTCCAGGCCGAGGCGCTTGCCGGCGAGGCCGAGATCCTTCAGCACCCGCGCCGCCATGTCGGCCGCGGTCTCGCTGTCGCTGTGGCCGCGGAACTCGGCGTTGCGCGCCTGCTTCTCGACCGAGACGCGCTCCATGGCGCGGGTGACCAGGACCGGCTTGCGATCGAGCGGCACGATCAGCAGATGCGGGGCGAAGTAGCCCCAATGGTCGAGGCCGGTCAGATAGAACACGTTCTCCGGCGCCGCGACCACCGCGCCGTCGAGGCCGCGTTCCGCCAGGATCGCGCGAAACGCCGACAGGCGGCGCGTCAGCTCGGCATCGGAGAAGGGGTTGTCATGCATCATGATGAAATCTCACGCCGCGTCCTGGCAGACATACTTCACATCCATGAAGGCTTCCATGCCGAGCCGCGAGCCCTCCCGGCCAAGACCGGATTGCTTCATGCCGCCGAACGGGATCGGCGCCCCGGTGATCTTGGTCCGGTTGATCGCGACCATCCCGTATTGCAGGCCCGCGCTGAGACGCGCCATCCGCCCGGCATCGCCCGTATGCAGATAGGCGACCAGGCCATATTCCGTCGCATTGGCGCGGGCCACAACCTCGGCCTCGTCGTCGAACGCCGCCAGCCCGGCCACCGGACCGAACGTCTCTTCATGGAAGATCGCGGCATCCGCGGGCACGTCGGTCAGCACGGTCGGCTGGAAGAACAGGGAACCGGTCTTGACCCGGCGACCGCCGAGCACGAGGCGTGCGCCCTTGGCGACGGCGTCGGCGACCTGCTGCTCCTGCTTCGCGACGGCCGCCTCGTTCATCAGCGGGCCGATATCGGGATCGTCGAGACCCGCGCCGATCGAGAGCGCCGCAACCCGCTCGGAGAAACGCGCCGCGAAGGCATCGTAGACCGGGCGCTCGATCAGGAAGCGGTTGGCGGCGAGGCAGTCCTGGCCTGAGGTCGCGAACTTCGCACCGATGGCGGAATCGACGGCGCGGTCGAGATCGGCATCGGCGAAGACGATGAAGGGCGCGTGCCCGCCGAGCTCCAGGATCAGGGTCTTGATGGTCGGCGCGCATTGCCGATAGAGCAGCCGGCCGATCTCGGTCGAACCGGTGAAGGAAAGGACACGCACCGCCGGAGACTCCGTCATCGGCCCGACGACCTCCGCGGCCTCGCCGGTGACGACGTTGAAGACACCGGCCGGCAGCCCGGCGCGTTCGGCCAGCTCGGCCAAGGCAAGCGCCGAGAACGGCGTGTAGCGCGATGGATGTACGACCACGGTGCAGCCGGCCGCCAGCGCCGCCGCGGCCTTCCGTGTGATCATGGCGCTGGGGAAATTCCACGGCGTCACCAAGGCGGCGACGCCCATCGGCTGCCGCCGCACGCTCATGCCGGCGCCGGCGAGATGCGGCGTCACCGATTCGATATTCGTGCGTTTCGCCTCCTCGGCATAGAACTCGACGAAGGACGCGGCATAGTCGATCTCGCCGCGCGCCTCGGAGATCGGCTTGCCTTGCTCCAGCGTCATCAGCACCGCCAGATCCTCGCGATGCGCGATGATGGTGTCATGCCAGCGGCGCAGCGCCGCCGAGCGCTGTTGCGGCAGCAGCGCCGCCCAGCCCGGGAAAGCGCGTTCCGCCGCGGCGATCGCTTCCGCGCTCTCCTCGGCCATGAGGGCGGGGATCTGCCCGATCCAGTCGCCGGTCGCCGGGTCGGTCACCGCGAGCACCCGGCCGGACGCGCTGGCCCGCCACGCTCCGCCGACATAGGCGAATTCCTTGAGCAGCCGGGAATCCTTCAGGCGTTCCAGCCCTACGGTCCGGGTGCGTTTGCTGGTGGCGGAACCTTGCACGTGGCGCTCCATAGCTTGGTCGTCGAGGAGACTCTAGCCAAGCGGAGGCGGTGCTTTGGACCAAACTCCACGGTCTCCGGAGAGGATTTCTCTCCCCGGACCGCCGGATTCGGCCGATCTTTCGTTCAATGCGTGGTCAGGCCGTCGAGCGGGGCGGGACCGTCTTCCTTGATCGCCTTGGTGACGATGTAGGTGTAGTAGCGCTTCAAGCCGATCGACATCTCCAGCAGGCGATCGACCAGGCGCTGATAGGCATCGACATCCTTCACCATGAACTGGATCAGGTAGTCGATGCCGCCGCCGACCGACCAGCAACCGGTGACTTCCGCGATCTGCCGCATCTCCGCCTCGAACCGGGCGAAATCCTGGGCGCGATGGCTTTCCAGCTCCGCCTCCATGAAGACCATGGTGAGGCCGAAGCGCTTCAGCGCGATCTTGGCGCGATAGCCCTCGATCAGTCCGATCTTCTCCAGTCGCTTCAGCCGGCTCCAACACGGTGTCGGCGACAGGTTCACCCGTTCCGCCAGCTCGGTCTTGGTGATGCGACCTTCCTGCTGCAGGATCGCGAGGATCCTGAGATCGCGGTCGTCGAGTTTGAGATCGCCGTTCATCAAGCGCTCATCAATCGATGACGATCAGCTCGCGCGCGACATCGCAGAATCGCGCGCCGCCTTTGTCGGTGACCTCGAAGGATTCCGAGATCGCGACCCCCCAATCCTTCAGCCAGACGCCGGCCTGGATGTGGAAGCACATCCCCGCCTGCAATTCGGTGGTATCGCCCGGCCGCAGGCTCACGGTGCGCTCGCCCCAGTCGGGCGGGAAGGAGAGGCCGACCGAATATCCGACCCGGCTCTCTTTCTTCAGCCCGTTGCGGCGGAGCACCGCCTGCCAGGCGGCTTCGACCTGCTCGGCGGTGGCGCCGGGCTTGGCGGTCGCAAGGCCGGCATCGACACCCTCGACGACGGCGCGAGCGACCGCCTGCATTTCCGCCGGGGGCTTGCCGAGATGGATCGTGCGCGTCAGCGGCGCGTGATAGCCGCGGCGCGACCCGGCGATCTCGATCATGGTGAGCGCATTGGCCGGAAGCGGCGCGTCGGACCAGGTGAGATGCGGCGTGCTGGTGCCTTCGCCGACCGGCATCAGCGGGCAGATCGCGGCATAGTCGCCGCCGGGGCCGCCGGGCATGCCCATGGTCTGGGCGTGATAGATCTCGGCGATGACATGGTTCTGCGGCACGCCGGGCTTCATCTTGGCGATGCCGCGGTTCATCGCTGCGGTGCAGATCTTGCCCGCCTCGCGCATCAGCTTCAGCTCGCCCTCGGACTTCACCAGGCGCGCCCAGTTCACCAGGTCGCCGTTATTGGAGAATTTCGCGTTGGGCAGGCCTTTGGTCAGATGGGCATGGCAGCGCGCGGTGTAATAGTGCGCGTCCATCTCGACGCCGATCCGTGCCTTGTCCCAGCCGCGGCTTTCGATGAGCTGCGCCAGCTCGTCATAGGGATGCTCGGTCTTGTGCTGCACCAGGCGTTCGGAGAACGGCACGATGTTGCGCTCGGGGAGATCGGTGGTGACGCTGGCGCATTTCGCGTCCTGGGCGCGGCCGAACCAGATCGGCCATTCCTCTTCGAGATGCACGAGCACACATTGCGGCACATAGAACGACCAGCCGCTGAAGCCGGTGAGCCAGGACATGTTGGCGGGATCCTGGCAGATCAGCAGATCGAACCCGGCGGCCTGCATCCGGCGCTTGGTATCGGCGACGCGCTTGGCGTATTCGGCCTTGGCGAAGGGTTTCTCGTAAACGGCGCTCATGATTTTCTCCTTCAGGCCTGAATGATGGTGCCGATGCCGGCCGCGCGGGCCGCCGCGAGCGCATGCGTGGCGATCGCGGTGTCCTGCGCGCCGGTGCCGGTAAGATCGCAGATCGTGATGTCGCTCTCCGCGCGGCGGCCGGGTTTCGTGCCGGCGATGATCTCGCCGAGCTCGGGCGGCATGGTCTGGAATCCGGCGGACCGCGCGCTGCGCAACTCGCCGAGCTTCTCGCTCTGGCTGAGCCGATCGCAGACGAACAAGGTGGCGCCGATGACCGCCGCCGGCTCGATCTCGTTCTTGCCGGCCTGGTCGGATCCCATGGCGGTGATGTGCAGGCCGGGATGCAGCCAATCCGCTTTCAGGATCGGCTCGCGTGCTGGCGTCGTCGTCACGACCAACTGGCTCTCGCGCACCAAAGCGGTGGGATCCGCGACCGCACTCGCCGCAACGCCGGTGGCGGCGGCGATGTCCTTGGCGCAGGAAGCGGCCTTCGCGGCATCGCGGCCCCAGACCAGCACCTTCTCGAATTTCCGCACCTGATGCGCGGCGACGATCTGCAGCCGCGCCTGCACGCCGGTGCCGAGAACGCCGGCCGTCTTGACCTCACGTGGCGCCAGATGCCTCGCCGCCACCGCACCCGCCGCCGCGGTGCGGACATCGGTGAGATAGCCGTTATCCAGCAACAGCGCGTCGACCAGGCCGGTCTTCGCCGAGAACAGGATCATCAGCCCGTTGAGGCTCGGCAGGCCGAGCTTCGGATTGTCGAAGAAGCCGGGGCTGACCTTGATCGCAAAGCCGTCGAAGCCCGGGATATAGGCGGTCTTCACATCGACCTCGCCGTGGACGTCGGGCAGATCCATGGAGAGGATCGGCGGCATCACGACCTTGCCGCTCGCCAAAGCGCGGAAGGCCTGCTCCACCACGGCGATGGCGGTGCCGTCGAGCTTCACGCAGCCTCTGAGATCGCGCTCGGTCAGGACGAAGATGTCGCGCATGGTCAGCCTTTCACCCCATTGGCTTTCACGAGTTGATCGCCGAGCCTGACCGTCTGGCCGGCGGCGATGGCAAGGAATTGGTTGGGATCGATGTTGTGGCCGCTGACGATCATCGCCGTCGCCCCGCCGAGCCGAAGCTTGCCGGCGAGGAGGGCCGCGACGCCGACCGCCGCAGCTCCTTCGGTCACCAGACGCTGCTGCAGGAACATCGCCTGCATCGCGCGATAGATCTCTTCCTCGCTGACCAGGATGGTCTCATCGACCAGCGCCCGGCAGATCGCGAAGGTGTAGCGATTGTCGAGCCCGATGCCGCCGCCGAGGGAATCGGCGAGCGATGCGACTTCGGTGACCTCGACCGGCCGTCCGGCGGCAAGGCTCTCATGCATCGCGGCGCCTTGCGCCATGGAGACGCCGATGATGCGGATCTCCGGCTTCAGCGCCTTGGCGGCGAGGGCGATGCCTGAAATCAGCCCGCCGCCCGACAGCGGCACCACGATGGTGGAGAGGTCCGGCCGATCCTCCAGCAATTCGAGGCCGATCGTGCCCTGGCCGGCGATCACGTCCGGGTGGTCGAAGGGCGGTATGTCGGTGATGCCCTCCTGCTGCACCAGGCGCTCGACCTCGCGCTGCGCGTCGTCCTGGCTCTGCCCGACGCGGCGCACCTCGGCGCCGAGGGCGCGGATGGCCTCGACCTTGTTCTCCGGCACCAATGCCGAGAGGCAGACGACGGCCCGGATTCCGGCGCGGGCGGCGGCATAGGCGAGGGCCCGGCCATGATTGCCGGTGGAGCAGCAGGCGACGCCCAGCCGGCGCTGCTCTTCGCTCAGCCGGCTGACCGCATTGGTGGCGCCACGCAGCTTGAAGGCCCCCGTCGGCTGCAGGCTTTCGAGCTTCAGCACGATCTCCCGGCCCGCCAGCGCGGAAAGTCCGGCGGCGTGCAGGCAAGGGGTCCGCAGCACGGTCCCGGCGATCGCCGCGCGTGCTTTCCGGATGGCTGCCAGGTCGGGCGTCAAATTCGGTAAGTTCATGCCTTATTGTACACATCGCCAGGATCTGAGCGCATAAGACCCAGAAGGAACCCCTTATTTTCGCTCATGCTATCTCGGTTCTTGCGACCAGAATAGATAAGTTGTATACAACATGGCAAGATGAAGCTTCCGAGGTGGGGTCTGCTGGTCCGGCCCTCCCGGGTTCCAACAGCAAAAACATCCGACCAGGCAACAGAGGAGGTATTGGTATGAGTGAGAGTCTTCAGGTGACGCGTCGCGCCCTTTTGCTGTCGGCGGCGGGCCTCGGCGCGGGAATCGGCGTCATGACCGGCGGCGCGGGTCTCGCTTTGGCGGAAACCACGCTGGAGCGTGCGCGCAAGGATGGATTCATCCGCATCGGCTTTGCGAACGAAGCGCCGTTCGGTTACGCGACGCCGGACGGAAAATTGACCGGTGAGGCGCCGGAAGTCGCAAAAGTGATCCTGGCGAAAATGGGAATCCCCCAGGTCGATGGCGTGCTGACCGAGTTCGGTTCGCTCATCCCCGGCCTGAAGGCGCATCGTTTCGACATCATCGCCGCCGGCATGTTCATCAACCCCAAGCGCTGCCAGGAGATCGCCTTCTCCGAGCCGTCCTACGGCATCGGCGAATCGATGCTGGTCAAGCAGGGCAACCCGAAGGGCATCAAGGATTATTCCTCGATCGCCGCCAACAAGGACCTGAAGCTCGCGGTCATGGCCGGTGCGGTCGAGGTCGGCTATGCCAAGGATGCGGGCGTTCCCGACGATCAGCTCGTCGTGCTGCCCGACCAGTCGAGCCTGCTGGCCGCGGTGCAGTCCGGCCGCGCCGATGCCGGCTCATTGACCGCGCTCTCCGTCGCCGACATGGCCAAGAAGGGCGAAGGCGTCGAAGCCACCACGCCGTTCGGCGAGGTCAAGGGCAAGTCGGTGAAGGGCCATGGCGGCTTCGGCTTCCGCAAGGAAGACAAGGACCTCTACCAGGCCTTCAACGCCGAGCTGAAGAAGTTCATCGGCACGCCGGAACATATCGCCCTGGTGACGCCGTTCGGTTTCGGCAAGGATTATCTGCCGAACAAGACCATGGAGCAGCTCTGCAAGGGCGAATAGTCTCGATCTACGTCTGACGCCCTGCCGGGCGGGCCGACCTCCTGCGGCCCGCCCGTCTCCTCCGGCGTCGCTGGCCGAAGAACGCACGCGATGGGCATCACTTCGCTGGCAGCCATGCTGATCGCGGCCCTGGCGATTATCGGCGCCATGGCCGCCCATGGACCCTATGCGATCTTCATGCCGGGGCTGCTCGCCGGCGCCTGGTTGACCGTGCAGGTGACGATCGTCGGCTGCATCGTTGCGGTCGTCCTGGCGACCCTGGCGGCACTCGGCAAGCTCTACGGGCCGCGGCCGGTCCGCTGGCTCGCCACGATCTATATCGAGTTCTTCCGCGGCACCTCGGCCCTGGTCCAGCTCTTCTGGCTGTTCTTCGTGCTGCCGGATTTCGGCGTCTCCCTGGATCCGTTCACCGTGGCGGTGCTCGGCCTCGGCCTCAATATCGGCGCCTATGGCGCGGAGGTCGTGCGCGGCGCCATCCAGGGCATCACCCGCGGGCAATGGGAGGCGACCACCGCGCTCAACATGACGCGGGGGCAGGCGCTCCGGCGCATCATCCTGCCGCAGGCTTTGGTCGCCATGATCCCGCCTTGGGGCAATCTCTTCATCGAGCTCCTGAAATCGACGGCGCTGGTCTCGCTGATCACGCTCAGCGACCTGACCTTCCGGGCGAAGACCATCAACGACACCACGATGAAGACCATTCCGATCTTCACGCTCGCCTTGCTGATGTATCTCGTGATGTCGCTGGCGATTACGATAGGCATGCGGCTGGTCGAGCGGCGCGCCAGCCGCGGCCTGGCCCGGGGGCGGGGCTAAGGCCATGGACGAATCGACGGTCATCTGGGACTGGGGCTACACGCTGGAGGTCCTGCCGGTCCTGGCGAAGGCCACGATCGTCACCATCGAGGCGACCTTCGTCAGCTTCATCATCGCCGCGGTCCTGGGCCTCGTCCTGGCGATCCTGCGGATGAGCGGCGGCATCGTCGGCTGGGTCGCTTCGGCGCTGGTCGAGCTGGTGCGCTCGACCCCGCTGCTGATCCAGATCTTCTTCATCTTCTTCGTATTCCCGAATTTCGGCATCGTGCTCGACGCCTTCACCTGCGGCATCATCGCGCTCAGCCTGCATTACGGCTGCTATTGCTCGGAGGTCTATCGCGCCGGCCTCGAGGCGGTGCCGCGCGGGCAGTGGGAAGCCTGCATCGCGCTCAACCTCAATAGCTGGAACACGTTCAAGAACATCATCCTGCCCCAGGCGATTCCGCCGATCGTTCCGGCGCTCGGCAATTACCTGGTCGCCTTGTTCAAGGACACGCCGCTCCTCTCCGCCATCGCGGTGCTGGAGCTGGTGCAGACGGCGAAGATCCTCGGCTCGGAGAATTTCCGCTATACCGAGCCGATGACCATCGTCGGCATCATCTTCCTCCTTCTCAGCCTGATCTCCTCGGCCGGCATCCGCTGGCTGGAGCGGCGTCTCAATGCCAGGAGCCTGCGATGACCGAGCCCGGCCAGCAATCAATGGTGCGGTTCGAGAACGTCACCAAGCGCTACGGCGCGCTGACGGTGCTCGACGATCTCAACCTGGAGATCGGACGCGGCGAGAAGGTCGCCATCATCGGGCCGTCGGGCTCCGGCAAGACCACCGTTTTGCGCATGCTGATGACCCTGGAGCGGATCGACGGCGGCGTCATCTGGGTCGATGGCGAGCCGCTGACCCATATGCAGAACGGCGGAGCGATGACCGCCGCCGATCCCAAGCACCTGCGCCGGGTGCGGGCCAAGATCGGCATGGTGTTCCAGCATTTCAACCTGTTCCCGCACATGAACGCGCTCGGCAACTGCATCGAGGCGCCGATGACGGTGCTCGGCATGAAGCGCCGCGAGGCGGAAGAGCGCGCCGCCGAGCTGCTGGACATGGTAGGATTGGCCGACAAGAAGGGGCATTATCCGGCCCAGCTTTCCGGCGGCCAGCAGCAGCGCGTGGCGATCGCCCGCGCGCTGGCGATGCGGCCCAAGGTGATGCTGTTCGACGAGGTGACTTCGGCGCTCGATCCCGAATTGTGCGGCGAGGTCCTGCAGGTGATCCGCAAGCTCGGGAGCGAGCACGATTTGACCATGCTGATGGTGACGCACCAGATGGGATTCGCCAAGGAATTCGCCGACCGGGTCTGCTTCTTCTATCAGGGCAAGATCTGCGAGCAGGGCGAGCCGCAGCAGCTCTTCGCGGCGCCGAAGAACGAGCGGACGCGGCAGTTCCTGCGCGCCGTCCTGGAATCGGTATGAGTCCGTACGACGAACCGACGGAACGCAGGCTCAGCGTCTCGCGCGAGCGCTTCGAGCGGATCTACAAGACCATCCGCGACCGCATCTGCCTCCTGGAATACGAGCCGGGCGCCCGCCTCGCGGAGGAGGAGCTGGCGCGCGAGTTCGAGGTCTCGCGCACGCCGATCCGCCGCGTCCTGTCGCGGCTGGAGGGCGAAGGTCTGCTGGAGAGCCGGCACGGCGTCGGCACCTTCGTGACCGACGTCGATCTCGATGCGCTGGGACAGGTTTTCCAGCTCCGCATGGAGCTGGCGGAGCTGGTCGGCAAGCTCGATCCGATCCCGCGCAGCGACGAGGACCTGGCGCGCGTGCGCAGTCTTCTGGCTCGCTGCGACGAGCTGCTGAAGCGACCCGATGCCAAGGTCTATGCGCGGATCAACATGGATTTCTTCCAGGAGCTCGGCGCGATGATGGGCAACCAGCCTTTGCGCGAGATCTCCGAGCGGCTCTACTATCTGACCACGCGGATCTGGCTGAAGGCCGTGCCGCGCCTCAACCTGCGCGACGAGATCACGGTCTTTCGCCGCGAGGTGGCGGACATCCTCGCCGCCATGGAGGTGGGCGACCTCGAAGCGGTCGGCCATATCCGCCGCAGCCATATCTCCATGAGCGTCAAGCGCATGAAGCGCTATCCCGACGCCAACGCGAACTAGACCCCGGTACCCGGAGTATCCCAGACGTGTCCGAACGCGACCAGCGGCCGAGCCCGATTTCAGCGACAGTGGATTTCGCACGCGACGGCGTGCAGCACGGGCATTTGCGGCTGCCTTACAGCCGGGACGATTCCGCCTGGGGCGCGCTCATGATCCCGATCACGGTCGCGAAGAACGGCAAGGGGCCGACCGTGCTCCTGACCGGCGCCAATCACGGCGACGAATACGAAGGCCCGGTCAGCCTGATGCATCTGGCCTCGACCATCGATGCATCGGCGCTCGCCGGGCGCGTGATCATCGTGCCGGCGATGAACTACCCGGCGTTCCGCGCTGCCACCCGCACCTCGCCGATCGACAAGGGTAATCTCAACCGGAGCTTTCCGGGTCGCCCCGACGGCACGGTCACCGAGAAGATCGCGGATTATTTCCAGCGCACCCTGTTGCCTCTGGCCGATGTCGTGCTCGACATCCATTCCGGCGGCAAGACGCTGGAATTCGTGCCGTTCTGCTGCGCGCATCGCCTGCCCGATCGGCGGCAGGAGGAATCCTGCATCGCCGCCATGCGGGCGTTCAACGCGCCCTATTCGATGATGCTGCTCGAGATCGACAATGTCGGCATGTACGACACCGCGGCCGAGGAGATGGGCAAGGTCTTCATCTCGACCGAGCTCGGCGGCGGCGGCACGACGACGGCGCGCACCGCGGCGATCGCGCGCCGCGGCGTGCGGAACGTCCTCGCCCATGCCGGCCTCCTGAAGGGGAAGATCGAGCCGCAGCCTTCGACCATGCTCGACATGCCGGACGGCGACTGCTTCTCCTTCAGCGAGCATGAAGGCCTGATCGAGCCCTGCGTCGATCTCGGCCAGCCGGTGACCAAGGGCGATGTCGTCGCCCGGATCTGGTCGGCCGACCGCACCGGCACGCCGCCGGCCGAATACCGCGCCAAGATGTCGGGCATCGCCGCGGCGCGGCACTTCCCCGGCCTGGTGAAGATGGGCGACTGCATCTCGGTCCTGGCCGTCGCGGTTTAGCGCGGCCGCTTTCGGCCCCCTGGAGAGTCCTCTTCGGAAGCTCTATTCTGGATCCGGCGCGGCGGCGAAGACCGCCCTCTGTTGGACCATGAGGAGCCCCTCCATGCTGTTTCCCGAAGGTGTCGCGATCGACGGCCGTTCCGGTGCCGTGACACCCGAGACCGGTCGCTATGTGAAGCGGCTGAGCGAGCTGCGCGGCATCTACCAGGACCAGGCCGCCTTCGAGCGCGCGATCGCCGAAGGCAAAGATCCCGTCGCCTATGAAGTGATCGACTACCGGAAGAAGGAGAGCGATCTCTCCTTCGGCACGACCATCATGTATCCGGGTCAGGTCGGCGGCGAATATTTCATGACCCGCGGCCATTACCACGAGCGGCCGGAATGCGGCGAGGCCTATTACACCCAGTCGGGCGAAGGCCTGCTGCTGCTCGAATCCCGCACTGGCGAGTCTCGCACCGTGGAAATGAAGCCCGGCATCTGCGCCTTCATCCCGCCGGATTGGGCGCATCGCTCGATCAATACCGGCAGGGAGAAG
>DASZYM010000521.1:0-8457 GCA_035545355.1 Dongiaceae bacterium | reverse complement strand
TATCCGGACGCCTTCGCGATGTGGAACTACGTCTCCTCGATCGGCGCCTTCATCTCCTTCGCCTCGACCATCTTCTTCGTGATCATGGCGATCTACACGCTGATGGCGGGACGCCGCGTCTCGGCCAATCCGTGGGGCGAGGGCGCGACCACGCTGGAATGGACGGTATCTTCGCCGCCGCCGTTCCACACCTTCGAGGAACTGCCGGTCATCGAACCCTCGGCAGCGCACTGAACGGCAAGGCGGCGGGGCGACCCGCCGCCGAGCACTTGAGACACCCACTGAGACCGGGAAATGGCTGAACACGCGATCGGCAGCGCACAGGAAGACCGCTCCGCCCTCCATCCGATGGCGGATAGCGCGGTTGCCGGTGCGCGTGTCGGCGACTTCATCGCGCTATTGAAGCCGCGGGTGATGTCGCTGGTGGTGTTCTCGGGCTTTGCCGGCCTCTACGTCGCGCCCGGACATATCCACCCGTTCATCGCCGCCGTTGCCGTGCTCTGCATCGCGGTGGGTGCGGGCGCCTCCGGCGCCATCAACATGTGGTACGACCGCGACATCGACGCCGTCATGGCGCGGACCCGCAACCGCCCGATCCCGCGCGGCTACATCGCGCCGGAGCAGGCTTTGGCCTTCGGCCTGGTGCTGTCGCTGTTCTCGGTTATGACCATGGGGCTGGCGGTCAACCTCACCGCGGCGGCTTTGCTGGCCTTCACCATCTTCTTCTACGTGGTCATCTACACGATGTGGCTGAAGCGCTCGACGCCGCAGAACATCGTGATCGGCGGCGCCGCCGGCGCCTTCCCGCCGATGATCGGCTGGGCCGCGGTGACCGGCGACGTGAGCCTCGCCTCGATCGCGCTCTTCCTCATCATCTTCATGTGGACGCCGCCGCATTTCTGGGCGCTCTCGCTCTATCGCGAGGGCGACTATGCCAAGGCCGGCGTGCCGATGATGCCGGTCGTCGCCGGCGCGAGGTCCACCAAGCTGCAGATGCTGGTCTACACGCTGGCGCTCTGCCCGCTGACCCTGGCGCCGGTCTTCCTCGGCGTCGCCGGCTGGGTCTACGGCGCGGTCTCGATCGCGCTCAACATCGGCTTCGTCGGCTATGCGATCCGCGTGCTGGTCAGCGACGATCTGCGCTGGGCCAAGCGGATGTTCGGCTTCTCGCTGCTCTATCTCTTCCTGCACTTCGCCGTGCTCTGCATCGACCGGGCGCCGGGTATCGTTCCGGCGATCGAGGGACTATGGCGATGACCCGCATCATCGGCGCGGATCGCGCGAAGCCTGCCGGTGCAACGCCGGGCGACGAGAGGCGGAAGCGGCTGCGCCAGCGCAACTGGGCGCTGCTGGCGGCGCTGATCGGCTTCGTCGTGCTGGTCTATGTCATCACCATCGTGAAGATGAAGGGGGCTTGATCATGTCGACCCCACGCAAGGTGGCGAGCCGCCGCAATCTCAACATCCTGATGATCCTGGTCGGCGTGTTCTCCGGCATGGTGGGCCTCACCTATGCCGCGGTGCCGCTCTACCGGATCTTCTGCGCGCATACCGGCTTCGACGGCACGCCGGTCCGGGCCGACGGTCAGACCGTGCAGGTCGAGCCGATCGACCGCACCGTGACCGTCAGCTTCACCAGCGACGTCGATGCCAACCTGCCCTGGGCCTTCTACCCGAAGCAGAACAAGATCCAGGCGCGCGTCGGCGAGACCTATCTCGCCTTCTTCGAGGCCGAGAACAAGACCGACAAGCCGATCACCGGCCGGGCGACCTACAACGTGTCGCCGGAGCCCTGGGGTCCGTATTTCGTGAAGATCCAGTGCTTCTGCTTCAGCCAGCAGACCCTGCAGCCGCATGAGAAGGTGGAGATGCCGGTCACCTTCTACCTCGATCCGGGCTTGGCGAAGGACCACCTGCTGGACCGCATGTCGGATGTGACCTTGTCCTACACCTTCTTCCGCGCGGCCGAGCCGGAGCCGGCGACGGAGAAGGTGGGTGCCGCCGCGCCGGCGACGGCGAAGACGGTGAACTGAGAGTTTCGTAGCGAGATCTGCGGCACGGCCCGGGGATGTCAGGGGCTGCCCGCGAAGGGAGAGAGTGGAGACCATGAGCGACGCAGCCCATAAGCCGAGCCACCCGTACCATCTGGTCGATCCCAGCCCGTGGCCCATCCTGGGCGCCATCGCCGGCGGGTTCTTCACCGTGGGCATGGTGCTCTACATGCACGACCTGCCGGTCTTCGGCCACAAGTTCGGGCTGCTGAACATCGCGCCGGGCGTCCTGCTGATCGCCCTCACGATGATCGTGTGGTGGCGCGACGTGATCAAGGAAGCCGAGTTCCAGCACCTCCACACGCCGGTGGTGCAGATCGGCCTGCGCTACGGCATGGCGCTGTTCATCGCCTCCGAGGTGATGTTCTTCGCCGCCTTCTTCTGGGCCTTCTTCGACTCCGCGCTGTTCCCGAAGGACGCGATCGGCCATGTCTGGCCGCCCAAGAGCATCACGCCGCTCGATCCGCTGGCGATCCCGCTGCTGAACACGCTGGTCCTGCTGACCTCGGGCTGCACCGTCACCTGGGCGCACCACGCGCTGAAGCAGGGCGACCGCAACGGCCTGATCCAGGGCCTGGCGCTGACCGTGCTGCTCGGCGTGCTCTTCACCTCGCTGCAGGCCTGGGAATATTCGCACGCGCCGTTCGGCTTCAAGGACGGCATCTACACCTCGACCTTCTTCATGGCGACCGGCTTCCACGGCTTCCATGTGATCATCGGCACGACCTTCCTGATCGTGTGCCTCGTCCGCGCGATCAAGGGCCACTTCACGCCGGATCACCATTTCGGCTTCGAAGCCGCCGCCTGGTACTGGCACTTCGTGGACGTGGTCTGGCTGTTCCTGTTCAGCTTCGTCTACATCTGGGGCAGCGGCCCCGGCCCCTACGCGGGCTAAGTCCCATCGGAACAAAGCCTCCCCCGCGTGTCCGCCGAAGCTTCAGCATAGGCGGCTCGGAGGGGGAGGTCGGTGGGGGAGTCCGGCAATGACTCCCTCCGATCGAGGTCTCTGCTGATGGCAGGCTATGCATCGCCGGTCGCTTCGGGCCTTGCCTGCCGCTGCCCGCGCTGCGGACAGGGGAAGCTCCTCAGCGGCTTCCTGAAGCCCGCCGCCTCGTGCTCGAATTGCGGCCTCGACTTCCATGCCGACGAGGCCGGCGACGGGCCGATCGCCTTCGTCGTCCTGATCTGGGGCGCGATCGTCATGGGCTTCGCCTTCTGGGGGGAGTTCGGGCTCGAGATGCCGGACTGGCTGCTGATCCTGCTCCTGGTGCCGATCGCGGTCGGCGGCGGCGCCGTGCTGATGCGGCCCGCCAAGGGCGTGCTGATCGCGCTCCATCTGCATCATCGCGCCGCCGAAGGAAAACCCTAGAGCCCATGCGCCTGCCGTTTCGTCCCACCTTCTGGCCGACCGTCATCACGGTCCCGATGATCCTGATCATGATCGGGCTCTCCGTCTGGCAGGTGCAGCGCCTGCATTGGAAGGAAGGCCTGATCGCCGAGCGGGTGGCGCGCACCACCGCGGCGCCGGTCGCGCTGCCGCCGGCGGGGAGCGATCTCACCGCGCTCGAATTCCATCGCGTCCTGCTCAGCGGCAGCTATGACAATGCCCACGAGTTCTACCTCGCGGCGCGCTCGCAGAACGGCAATGTCGGCTATTGGATCGTCACGCCCTTCAAGACGAAGGCAGGCGAGATCGTCCTGGTCAATCGCGGCTGGGTGCCGGTCGAGAAGAAGCTCCCCGATGCCCGCAAGGAAGGCCAGGTCGAGGGCGACACCCAGCTCGACGGCGTGATCCGGCTGCCGCAGGTGCAGGTCTTCTTCCAGCCGGACAACGAGCCGCAGAAGAACGTCTGGTTCTACCTGGCGCCTACGGAGATGGTCGCCGCCTCGGGCATCCCGGCGCGCACCGACCTCTATCTCGATGCCGGGCCGGAGCCCAATCCCGGCGGCTTCCCGATCGGCGGGCAGACGCGGATCGATCTGCCCAACGATCATTTGCAATACGCCATCACCTGGGCACTACTGGCGATTGCGCTGGCCGTGATTTATGTGGTCTATCACCTGAAGCTGGAACGGGAACGGAGCAAGCGGTGAACCAGGCCTACGGCGAGTTGGAGCAGCGGTTTCGGCGCCTGTCCGCGGTGCGCGACGCCGCCGGCATGCTGCATTGGGACCTGGCCGCGATCATGCCGGAAGGCGGCCATGCGGCGCGCGCCGAGCAGCTCGCGGCCCTGGGCGTCGTCGCCCATCAGATGCTCTCCGATCCGAAGGTCGGCGCGTTGCTGGATGACGCCGGAGCCAAGGACGGCCTCTCCGACTGGCAGCGCGCCAATCTCGGCGAGATGCGCCGGCTCTACATCCACGCGACGGCGCTGGACGAGAAGCTGGTCGAGGCGATGAGCAAGGCCAACAGCGCGGCCGAAGCCGCCTGGCGCGTCGCGCGCCCCGCGGCTGATTTCGCCGCCGTGAAGCCGCAGCTCGAGACCGTGTTCGCGCTGGTGCGCGAGGCGGCGCAGGCCAAGGCCGAGAAGCTCGGCGTCTCGCCCTACGAAGCGCTGATGGACGAGCACGAGCCGGGCAACCGCACCGCCGACATCGATGCGATCTTCGACAATTACGGCGCCTTCCTTCCGGACTTCCTGGAGCGCGTGCTGGAGCGGCAGGCGCGCGAGCCGGCGCCGATCCAGCCCAAGGGCCCGTTCCCGGTCGCGGCGCAGAAGGCGCTGGGCGAGCGGGTCATGAAGACCATCGGCTTCGACTTCAAGTACGGCCGGCTCGATACCAGCCTGCATCCGATCTGCGGCGGCGTGCCGGACGACGTGCGCATCACCACGCGCTATACCGAGGACCAGGTCGCGACCGCGCTGATGGGCATCATCCACGAGACCGGCCACGCGATGTACGAGCGCGGCCTGCCGGCCGATTGGCGGCTGCAGCCGGTCGGCTATGCCCGTGGCATGGCGCTGCACGAGAGCCAGTCGCTGCTGGTCGAGATGCAGGCCTCGCGCGGCCATGATTTCTGCGCCTATCTCTCGCCGATCCTGAACGAGGTCTTCCCCGGCAACGCGGAGGCCTTCGCGCCCGACAACCTGCAGCGGCT
The DNA here is from genome assembly GCA_035545355.1 of Dongiaceae bacterium. Classification (GTDB taxonomy): domain Bacteria; phylum Pseudomonadota; class Alphaproteobacteria; order Dongiales; family Dongiaceae; genus Dongia. The sequence goes on along the minus strand of DASZYM010000521.1, from coordinate 3,307 downwards.
CTACAGCCGGGTCGCGCGAGGCTTTATCCGCGTCGATGCCGACGAGGTGACCTATCCCGCGCATGTGATCCTGCGCTATCGCCTGGAGCAGGCGCTGATCGCCGGCGACCTGAAGGTCGCCGACATCCCGGCCGCCTGGAACGAGGGCATGAAGCGGCTGCTCGGCATCACCCCGCCCAGCGACCGCGAAGGCTGCCTGCAGGACATCCACTGGTTCGACGGCGGCATCGGCTATTTCCCGTGCTACAGCCTCGGCGCGATGACCGCGGCGCAGCTCTACGATGCCGCCTGCAAGGCGGACCCGGCGATCCCGGCCGCGATCGGCCGGGGCGATTTCGGCCCGCTGATGGGCTGGCTCCGGCCCAATGTGCATGAGCGCGGCTCCAGCATGACCACCGCCGAGATCGTGACGGCGGCCACCGGGCGGCCGCTCGACGTCGAGATCTTCAAGACCCACCTGAAGCGGCGCTATCTGCCCAACTAGGAGCGCCGGCCCGATGATGCCGAGGCTGGCCGTCGATTTCCGCTCCGAGGAAAACCGCGTCCGCCTCTACTACGCCGCCGCCGTCTCGCTGTTCGGCGCGCTCGCCAGCCGCCTCGTCGCCATCGGCCTCCTGCCCTGGAATGCGGGCGGGGAGGGGCTGTTCTGGTGCGGCGCCGTCGCGCTCGCCCCGCTCGTGCTCTACGGCTGGCGCGCGCTGCCGGCCGCGGCCTTGCTCGCCGTCGCGGTGGAGGCGATCTCGCGCGATTCGGCGCCGACGGCGATCGCCGCCGCTATCGGCGACGTGCTCGAAGCGGCCGCCAGCTACGCGCTGATGACCCGGCTGGCGCCGTTCGACCCGCGCTTTCGCAGCCAGGACGATCTGCGGCGCTTCATCCTGATCGCCGTCGTGCTGGTGCCGGCGGTTTCCGGCGCGATCGGCATCCGGTTCATCGGCCCGCATCCCGAGATCCCGCCGTTCCGCCTCTGGTTCGGCTGGGCGACCACCGACGCCGCCGGCGTGCTGATGACGGCGCCGATGGCGCTGATCTGGGTCACCCAGTCGCGCATCCGCGGGCCGCGCTGGAAGGAGATCGCGGCGCTCGCCGGTTCGGCCTGCTGGCTGCTTTTCATGGTCGGCTGGCTGACCCCGATGCTCGCCCTCTGGGTGGCGGTGCTGGCGGTGATCGGCCTGCCATTCGCCTTCTGGGGCGCCATCGCCTACGGCCGCCGCGGCGCCAGCCTCGCCGCCTTGCTGATCGCCGTCGCGCTGGTGGGCGCGGCGCGGTTCGGCGTCATGCCGTTCCCGGCCTTCCCGCCGCAACTCGAGCAGATCGCCCTGGCGGCGCTGCTGGCCTCGGTCCTGGTCGGCCTGCTGATGGTGGCGATCGCCCGCGCCGAGCAGGACCGCCAGCAGGACCAGATCCTGGCCAGCGAGAGCCGCCTCAAGATGATGATGGAGAGCGGCAAGGTCGTGCCCTATGCCAAGGCCGGGCCAAGCTTCCTCAGCTACAGCTTCATCGGCGAGCGCGCCGCCTCGATGTTCGGCTACCCGATGTCGGACTGGGAGAGGGCGAGCGCCTGGATCGGCGCCGTCCATCCCGAGGACCGCGCCCGCATGCAGCTTGCCGCCGCCGCCGACCTGCCGATCGAGCAGGATTGCGAATGGGAATACCGGATGTGCCATGCCGACGGCCGGGTGGTCTGGGTGCGCGATCTCTTCCGGGTCGATTACAAGGTCGATGGCTCGTTGGAGCTGCGCGGCATGCTGATCGACGTCTCGGCGCAGAAGCAGCGCGAATTGGAGCTGGAGGAGAGCCACCGCGCCGTCGAGGCGGCGCGAGACCAGGCCGAGGCCGCCAACCGCGCCAAGGCCAGCTTCCTCGCCACCGTCAGCCACGAGCTGCGCACGCCGATGAACGCGGTCATCGGCTTTGCCGACCTGTTGACGAACGAGGCCTCGGGCAAGCTCAACGAGCGGCAGCGCGAATACGTGGAGGACATCGCCTCCTCGGGCCGCCATCTCCTGCGCATGATCAACCAGATCCTCGACATGTCGAAGATCGAATCCGGCAAGTTCCCACTGATCGAGGAAGTGTTCGACGTCGGCCCTGTCCTGAACGCCGCCTGTCGCATCGTCACCCAGGAAGCCGACGGCAAGGCGGTGACCTTCGACACCGAGATCGCGCTGGGCTCGATCGGATTGCTGGCGGACCAGCGGGCGATCACCCAGATCGTCGTCAATCTGCTGACCAATGCGGTCAAGTTCACGCCCTCGGGCGGGCGGGTCGCGCTCCGGGCCTCCGCCGGCCCCGACGGGCTGACCGTCCACGTCACCGATACCGGCCGCGGCATGTCGGCCGAGACCATCGCGCGCGCCTTCGAGCCCTTTTTCCAGGGCAGCGATTCCGATGTGAGCCGCAAGCGCGCCGGCGCCGGCCTCGGCCTGGCCATCTCCCGGCGCCTGGCGGAGATGCATGGCGGCGCCATCCGCCTCCGGAGTACTCCGGGCCAGGGCACCGTGGCGACCCTCTGGCTGCCGCCCCAAAGGCTCCAGTAGGCCGACTGCAATAGTTGCATAAACCCCAGGACTCCCGGTCGCTTGCACCCCGGGGGAGGCCCATTTAGGTTACCGGCATCCCCTTGGAGGTGCATTTTGCGTTATGAGAGCACCCGCGGTGCGGCCCCGCGGCTGGATTTCGAAGCGGTCCTGCTGACCGGCCTGGCCCGCGACGGCGGGCTTTACGTCCCCGAATCCTGGCCGCGCCTGAAACCCAAGACCCTTGCCGGATTTTCCGGCAAACCCTATGCCGAGGTCGCCGCCCAGGTGATGGCGCCTTTCATCGGCAAAGCCGTGCCGAAAGCCGCCTTCACGAAGATGGTCGGGGAGACCTATGCCGGCTTCCGCCACCAGGCAGTGGCGCCGTTGGTCGAGGTGGGCGAGGGGGTCTGGATCGAGGAGCTGTTCCACGGCCCGACACTTGCGTTCAAGGACATGGCGCTCCAGCTCGTCGGCCGGCTCTACGATTACGTGCTGAAGAAGCAGGGTCGCCGCGTCACCATCGTCGGCGCCACCTCCGGCGACACCGGCTCGGCGGCGCTCGAGGCCTGCCGCGACCGCCGCGCCATCGACATCTTCATCCTGCATCCCTTGGGCAGAGTGTCGGAAGTCCAGCGCCGGCAGATGACCACGATCGATGCCGGCAACGTCTTCAACATCGCGATCGACGGCAGCTTCGACGATTGCCAGGACCTCGTGAAGGCGATGTTCAACGACCACGCCTTTCGCGACAAGATCGGCATGTCGGCGGTCAACTCGATCAACTG
>DASZYM010000520.1:0-2676 GCA_035545355.1 Dongiaceae bacterium | reverse complement strand
GCGGTGTAGGGATGGCCGTCATTGCAGTTGGCGATCTTCCAGCCGGGATGGTCTTCGCGGGTGGAGAGATCGGCGACATTGGCGAAGCGGCACATGCCCTTGTCGTCGCCTTCGTCCCACATATAGGCGCCGGTCAATCCGGCGCGCGCCGCGTATTCCCATTCCGACTCGCTCGGCAGGCGATAGGGCTTGCCGGTGATCTTCGCCAGCCATTGCACATAGGCATTGGCATCGTCCCAGCTCACGCAGACCACGGGATCGCGGGCGGTTTGGGTATAGCCGTTCATGCCCGGCCGATCCCAGGTGAACTCCGTCGAGGTCTTGTTCTGTCCCTCGGCGTCACAGCGGTCGGTCGGCTGGTAATGCGCGCTGCGGACGAAGGCGGCGAACTGTTCCCTTGTGACGGCGAACTTGCCGATGGAGAAGGACTTGATCGTGACCTTCTTCTGCGGCCGCTCGCCGTCGGTCGCGTCCCGCTCGCCGGGCGCCGCGCCCATCAGGAAGGTGCCGCCCTTGACGGCCAGCATCTTCGGGCAGTTGCTGCATTCCTTGCTCTCGCCGCCGCTCGGCGGCGTCATCGCGGTTGCATCCGGACCGGGCTGGGCCGGCGCTGCCGGCGCAGGTGCGGCGCCGGCCTGGAGGGTCGGCGCGGCGGAGGCTGCGGTCTGGCTGCCGGGCGCGAAATAGAAGGCGCCGGTCAGCGAGGAGGATTCCCAGGGGATCTGCTCGCGGTCGGTCGAGTTCAGCACGTCCACGCGCGCATCGCGGAACGCCTCCTCGATGGCGATGCCGGGTTTCAGCATCGCCTTGGTCAGCGCCGCGGTATAGGGGCTGTTCTTGCCGTTGCCGTCGGCCGCGGTCTGCCCGGGCGCCGTCGAATAGGCGATGAAGGTCCCGAGCGGCGCGTCCATCTTGGCGAGGCCGCCGCTCGCCGAGCGCATGCCGCGCGAGAGCGGATTGTTGCGGCAGGCATCGAGGATGATGATGTTGAGCGAGTTCTCCGCAAACTCCATCTGCTTCAGGATCAGGTTGGCGTCGATCGCCTCCAGATCCGCATCGGCGGCCTTCTCGATCTTGGCGTTGACCGGGATGAGATAATTGCTGCCGGAAATCTGCAGCCCGTGGCCGGCATAGAAGAACAGGCCGACCGCGTCCTTGCCGGCATCGGCGAGCTTGGTGCCGAAATCCTGGATCGCCCGCTTCATCTGGTTGAGGTCGGCGTCCTGCACCTGCACCACGACGAAGCCGAGCTTCTTCAGCGTCGCCGCCATCAGCGCCGCGTCATTGTCGGGATTGGCGAGCTTCGGCAGGTCGCCGGTATATTTGGAATTGCCGATCACCAAAGCCACGCGCGGCTCGGCCGCGGCCGGCGCGATCGCCAGCAGGATCAGCAACAGGGATAACAGAACGCGCCGCATGACTCTCCCCCCGAGGCGCGAAGTCTAGCGGAACCCGGCGCCAGGTTGAAGTGAGGCGGCTCACATTGCGATGGATGTCCCGATAAGTCCCGATCAGGCCGATTGCCGGCCGATCTCTTCCTTGCGGCGGGCGACATAGGCGTCGAGCGCCTCGGCGATGCCGGGATCGAGCGGCGGCGGCTCGTAGGTGCGGAGCAGCTCCTTCCAGATCGCGTTGGCGCGCTCGGTGCCGGTCTTGGAGCCGCCGTCCTGCCAGTTCTCGAAGTTGCGCCAGTCGCTGAGCATCGGCTCGTAGAACGCCTTCTCGAACCGCGCCAAAGTATGGCCGGTGCCGAAGAAATGGCCCCCGGGCCCGACTTCGCGGATCGCCTCCAGGCCGAGATTGTCCTCGTCGATCCGGATCGGGTTCAGGAACTCGCGCATCATCTGCAGCATCTCGGCATCGAGGATCAGCTTCTCGAAGGAGGCGGTGAGGCCGCCTTCGAGCCAGCCCGCCGCATGCTCGATCAGATGCACGCCGCCCATGATCGTGCCCCAGAGCGACATCCCGCTCTCATAGGCCGCCTGCACATCGACGCAATTCGAGGCGGTCACGTTGGAGGAGCGGAACGGCACCTTGTAGCGCCGTGCGAGCTGCCCGCTGGCGAGCGCCGCCTTGGCATATTCCGGCGTGCCGAAAGCCGGCGACCCGGTGCGCATATCGACATTCGAGGTGAAGCCACCATACATGACCGGCGCGCCCGGGCTCACCATCTGCGCCAGCGCGATCAGCGCCAAGGCCTCGGCATTCTGTTGCGTCAGCGCGCCGGCGATGGTGACCGGGCTCATCGCACCCGCCAGGGTGAAGGGCGTCATCGCCACCGGCTGGCCGGCGCGCGCCATGGCGCAGAGGCCTTCGCCCATCGGGATGTCGAGGCGCAGCGGCGAGTTGGAATTGACGATGGTGAGCGTGACCGGCTTGGCTTTCAGCCCTTCCCGCGTCTTGCCATGGGCGATGCAGGCCATCTCCACCGCATCCTCGACCCGGTAGCCGCCCAAGGCCCAGCATTGCGAGGTCTTGTCGGTCAAGCTGATCGCCGCGCGGTAGAAATCGAGATGCCGCGTTTCCGCCGGCAGGTCGGTCGGCTCGATCGGGCAGCCGCCTTCCTGATGGATCACGTTCAGGCGGTGCACGACCTTGATATAGTCGCACATGTCCTGGTAGTTGCCGGCGCGCCGCCCGCGGTCGAGATCGCTGGCGAAGGCGGGGCCGCCGGTC
>DASZYM010000519.1:0-13653 GCA_035545355.1 Dongiaceae bacterium | reverse complement strand
CTCAACTGCCGCTACTTGAGCCCCGATGAAGCGATCCTGCTCGACGCGGTCGCCGCGGCACAGGCCGAGCGTCATTTCATGGCGACGGTCGAGCTGCGCAAGACCATGCCCGGCACCGCGGCGCGCGTGGCGCTGCCGCATGTGGTCGATCTCGCCCGCGATCTCGCCCGCGCCGGCATGCGGCTCAACGGCGGGGCGATGCGCAATGTCGATCGGTCGCCGGAAGGGCGCGCGATGCCCGTGCGGCAATGGCTGCATTGAGAGTGAATACTGGATCGCCACTTAGCCCCCATCACGGAGACATCACGGCTGCAGTCAACCCCACTCGCACTCGCCCCATCTTGGGGCGAGGAGAGGGATAAAGCCTTCGCAGTGATTCTCCGCCGTGCGTGACGAATGCTGACGACACGAGTTCGATGCATCTGCCCCGCCCCAAGATGGGGCGGTATGGTGGGGTTGACTGCAGCCGTGATGTTTAAGCGCGCGTGCTGAAGAAGACCCGGCGCGACGAGTGCCGCCGCTAGCTCCGCGGCGTCAGCGCATAGGAGCGCTCGGCGTGATAGACCGAGGCCTCGCTGCCCTGCAGGCTCGAGAACAAAGTGAAATGCGTGACCTCGAACGGCTCGGAGCGGAAGAGGTTATGGCCGGCGAGATATTGCTGCAGCTTGCCCATCGGCGGGTCCTTGGGCCAGGTCAGCGTCACATGCGGCGTGAACTTCTGGCCGTCCGGCGGCAGGCCCGCGCGCACCACCGCCGATTCGATCTTGTCATGGAGATGCTGCAGCGCCGGCTCCTTCTCGACGCCGGCCCAGACCGTCTTGACGCGATTGCCGCTGGCGAAATGCCCGACGCCGGCCAGCTTCAACTGGAAGCCCGGCGCCCGGATGCTGGCCAGCGAGGCATCGACATATTCCGCGTCCCGGCCGTCGATGTCGCCGAGGAAGCGCAGGGTGATGTGGAAGTTCTCCGGCGGCACCCATTTCGCGCCGGGCAGCCCGCCGCAGAGCAGGCGGAGTTGCCAGCGGATGTTATCGGGCAGGCTGAGGGCTACGAAGAGGCGCATGATCCGGCCCGAATTGGCCCCCCAACTGACCGATGTTCCGGCAGGATGCCGGCCCGGTCCCACCACACATATCAGGCAATATCCCCGCTTTCTACCCGCCGAGCAGCGGGAGGAGAACGGGCATGATCCGCTGCACGATCAGCGCCGCCCCCGCCTCGCTCGGATGCATCCCGTCGCCCTGGAGCAAAGCGCGGTCGGCGCTGCCGTCGGCCTGGATGATCCCGTCCATGAAGAACGGATAGAGAGCGACGCCCTCCTGCTTCGCGAGGTCGGGATAGATCGCGTCGAATTGCGTGACGTAATCGGAGCCGAGGTTGCGCTGGGCCTTCATGCCGCAGAGCAGGACCTTGGCGCCCGAGGCCTTGGCCTTGTCGATGATCGCGGCGAGGTTGGCCCTGGTCGAGGCCGGGCTCACGCCCCGCAGCATGTCATTGGCCCCGAGCTCGACGATCACGACCTGGGGCTGGTCGCCCAGGGCCCAGTCGATCCGCGCCAGCCCGCCGGCCGAGGTATCGCCGCTGACCCCGCCATTGATTACGGTCACCGGGCGGCCCATCTTGCGGAAGGCGGTCTGAAGCTGATCCGCGAAGCCTTCGCCTTGCTTTAGCCCATATCCGGCCGTCAGGCTGTCACCGAGCGCCAGGATCTTGGTGTCGGCCGCCGCGGATCGGACGAGCAGGAGCGTCGCGACCAGGATCAGCGCCAATGCCGCGAGACGCCGCCAGATCGGGATCGATGACGGGAACATGATCGACATTTCGGGTCTCCGCCTCACCCTGTCAAGCGACGCCGGCGCCGTTCACATTCTGCAAGGAATCGATCTCCGGGTCGCGGCCCGGGAATCGATCGGCATCGTCGGGCCGTCGGGCTCCGGCAAGACCAGCCTGATGCTCTTGATCGCGGGCCTCGAGCAGCCGAGCGGCGGCTCGATCCGCCTCGGGGACGGCCCTGGGGGCGGCACCGAGATCACGAAAATGTCAGAAGACGCGCTGGCGCTTTATCGCCGGGCGCATATCGGCATCGTCTTCCAGGCCTTTCACCTGATCCCGACCATGACGGCGCTGGAGAACGTGGCGACGCCGCTGGAGCTCGCCGGCGAGACGCGCGCTTTCGCCATCGCCCGGGCGGCGCTGGAAGAGGTCGGCCTCGGCCATCGCCTGAAGCATTATCCCGGCCAGCTCTCCGGCGGCGAGCAGCAGCGCGTGGCGCTGGCGCGTGCCGTGGCGCCGCAGCCCGGCATCCTGCTGGCCGACGAGCCCACCGGCAATCTCGACACCGAGACCGGCGCCAAGGTGATCGATCTCCTGTTCGGCCTGCAGCGCCGCCGCGGCGCGACCTTGCTGCTGATCACCCATGACCAGGCGCTGGCCCGCCGCTGCGACCGCATCATCCATCTCGCCGACGGCCGCATCACCCATCAGGAAGCGACCGGCGCGCAGCAGGCGGCGAAGTGACGGGACTCTGGCGCATCGCACTGCGCGAGATGCGCGCCCAGTCGATCAGAGGGGGGCGCACCGGCGGACGGACGCGCGGATTCCGGATCTTCCTGCTCTGCCTGTTGCTGGGCGTGGCGATCGTGGCCGGCGTGGGCTCGCTCGCCGCTTCGATCGATGCCGGGATCGCGGCCGACGGCAAGCGCATCCTCGGCGGCGATTTCGAGTTCCGCCTGACCTATCAGCCGGTGACGCAGGACCAGGCCAATGCGCTCTCGGCCGGCAACCAGATGTCGCATACGGTCGAGATGCGGGCGATGGCGCGCAATGAAACCGCCAATGCCCACGATCCCAATCCGACCTTGGTCGAGCTGAAATCCGTCGATCTCGTCTATCCGCTGTTCGGCAAGGTCGCGCTCGATCCCGACCAGTCCCTGCATGCGGCTTTGCAGCCGGACGATCAGGGCCGCTACGGCGCGGTCGGGGAGCCCGCTCTGGTGCAGCGCCTCGGCCTCAAGCCCGGCGACACGATCAAGCTCGGCGATGCGAGCTTTGTCTTTCGCGGCACCATCCTCAACGAGCCCGACCGCGGATCGCAGGTCTTCAATCTCGGCCCGCGCCTGATGATCTCCAGCGCGGCCTTGGCCGCGACCGACCTGGTGCAGCCGGGCAGCCTCGTCTATCACGTCTATCGCGTGAAGCTCGGGCCCGGCATCGCCCCGTCCCGCTGGATCTCGCACATCCGGCAGGAATTCCCGGATCCCGAATGGCGGGTCCGGGGCGTCGAGGATGCCGGCGCCGGCGTGCGCGACTTCATCGACCGCACGCGGATGTTCCTGAACCTGGTCGGCCTGAGCGCGCTGCTGATCGGCGGGCTCGGCATCGGCAATGCGGTCCGGGTCTATCTCGAGAGCCGGGCGCAATCGCTGGCGATCCTGAAATCGCTCGGCGCGAGCGGCGGCTTCATCCTCGCCTTGCATCTGGTGCTGATCCTGCGCATGGCGGCGATCGGCATCGTGCTCGGCCTGGTCGCCGGGGCCGCCATTCCCTATCTCGCGCAGGACGCCTTCGCGCAGTTCAACCTGCATCTGATCCCGGCGCTCTATGCCGCGCCGCTGCTGATCGCCGCCGCCTTCGGCCTGCTGACGGCCTTCGCCTTCTCGCTGCCGCCTTTGCTCCAGGCGATGCGCGTCCGCCCGGCGCAGCTCTTTCGCAGCGTCGCGGCCGAGCTCGGCGAGGCCAGGCGCCGCGACCTGATCCCGGTCGGGATCGCCGGGTTGCTCCTCATCCTGCTCGCCGTGCTGGCGACCGGCGATCTCAAGCTGGCACTGGGCTTCGTCCTCGCCGTGCTGGCCTCGTTCGGCCTGTTCAAGCTGCTTGCCTTGGGGCTTCGGGCGCTGGCGCGCTGGGGCCGCGCCAGGGCGGACAATCGCGCGCTGCGCTTCGCCTTGGCCGCGATCGACCGGCCGCGCGCGCCGACCGCCAGCATCGTCCTCTCCCTCGGCCTCGGCCTCACCGTCCTGGTCGCGGTCATGCTGATCCAGACCGGCCTCATTGACGAGATGCAGAATGCGCTGCCGGCGCGGGCGCCGAGCTTCTACCTGCTCGACATCCAGAGCAATCAGGTCGCCGATCTCCAGCGCGACCTCAACGCCTTCCCCAGCGCCGAGGACTTCCAGGAAGTGCCGATGCTGCGCGGGCGCATCGTCAAGATGAAGGGCATCTCGGTGGACCGGATCCCGACGCCGCCCGACCATGCCTGGGTGCTGAAGGGCGATCGCGGCGTGACCTGGTCGAAGAACCCGGCGCCCGGTTCGCATCTGGTCGAAGGCCAATGGTGGGCGCCGGATTATCATGGCCCCACCTTGGTCTCGCTCGACGCCGACACGGCGAAGGCCTTCGGCCTCAAGATCGGCGACACGATCACCATCAACCTGCTCGGCCGCGAGATCACCGGCACCATTCACAACCTGCGCCAGATCGACTGGTCCAGCCTCTCGATCAATTTCGTGATGGTGTTCTCGCCGGGCGTGGTCTCCTCGGCGCCGCAGACCCACATCGCCACGATCCGCGTCGCGCCGGAGCAGGAAGGTGCTTTGATCGGGCTGCTGGCCAAGGACTTCCCCAACGTCTCCGCCGTGCGCGTGCGCGATGTGATCGCGCAAGCGGGCGACGTGCTGCGCTCGGTCGGCGCCGCGGTGCGGCTCGCCGCCGGCGTGGCGCTCCTGGCCGGCGTGCTGGTCCTGGCCGGCGCAATGGCCGCGGGCCAGGAGCGGCGGATCTATGAAGCGGTGCTGATCAAGATGCTGGGCGGAAGGCGGCGCGATATCGCCCTGAGTTTCCTCTGGGAGTTCGCGCTACTGGCGCTCTCGGCCGCCGCCATCGCGCTCGTCATCGGCAGCATCGGCGCCTATGTCTTCCTGGACCGGGTGATGGAGACGAAATTCGTGTTCTCGTCGACCGCGGCCTTCGGCGCCGTCGCGCTCAGCCTGGCGCTCGCGCTCATCGTCGGCTTCGCCGCCTCCTGGCGCGCATTGGGCGCGAAGGCAGCGCCCTATCTGCGCAACGAGTAGCGGACTCACCCCCACCCTAACCCTCCCCCGAATCGGGGGAGGGAACGCTGCGGCGCAAGTCTTTTCACCCTCCCCCGATTCGGGGGAGGGCAGGGGTGGGGGCAAGAATCACCGTCACTGCGCCGCCGGCGCCTTGGATTCCACGACCGGCGGTGCGATCTCGGCCTCGCGCTCCTGCAGGACCTGGATCAGCGCGTCGCGGATCGCCTTCAACCGCGATTCGCTTTCGACCTTCAGGCCGAACTGGTCCTTGACGTAGAACACGTCGACCACGCGATGGCCGAAGGTCGAGATCTTCGCCGTCGAGATCTGCAGGTTCTGCGCGGTCAGCGCGCGGGTCAGGAAATGCATCAGGCCGCGGCGGTCGCGGCCGGTGACCTCGACCAGGGTATGGGTGGCGCTCGCCTTGTTGTCGATGAGGACGCGCGGCACCACCGGGAAGCTGCGGACCGCGGGATTGCCGGGCGGCAGGTTGACCAGCTCGGACAGCGTCTTCCTGGGATTCTTCAGCACGCGCTCGACCGTCGCCGCGATCCGCGCGAAACGCGCCGGCGTGTCGAACGGCCCGCCATTGGCGTCCTGCACCGTGAAGGAGTCCAAGGCCATGCCGTTCTTCAGCGTGAAGATCCGGGCATCGACGATGCTGGCACCGGAGAGCGCCAGCGCGCCCGCGAGCTGCGAGACCAGGCCGCGCCAGTCGGCGACATAGATCGTGACCTCGGTCATCGCCCGCCACCGATCGACCGTGTAGTCGATCGAGAGCGGCCGTTGCTCCGCCTCTGCGGTGCGGATCAGCCGCGCCTGGCGCACCAGGTTGGGCAGCGGGAAGCCGAGCCAATAGGCGGCGGGGCCGCGCGCGGCATGGGCCTCGAAATCCGCCTCGCTCCAATCGGGAAGCTCGGCGCGGAGCTGCTTCAGGACCTGCGCCACCCGCGCCTCGCGGCCTTCGGTGATCAGGCCGCCCGACAGCGATTCCTCGGCGCGATTGTAGAGCTCGCGCAGCAACTGCGCCTTCCAGCCGTTCCAGGTCTTCGGGCCGACCGCGCGGATATCGGCGACGGTCAGCACCAGCAGCAGGCGCAGGCGCTCGACCGATTGCACGATCGCGACGAAGTCGGCGATGGTCTTCGGGTCCTCGATGTCGCGGCGGAACGCCGTGTTGCTCATGATCAGGTGATAGCGCACCAGCCAGGCGACGGTTTCCGTCTCTTCCGCCGTCAGGCCGAGCCGCGGTCCCAGCCGCTCCGCCACTTCGGCGCCGAGCTCCGAATGGTCGCCGCGCCGTCCCTTGGCGATGTCATGCAGCAGCACCGCCAGATAGAGCACCCGCCGCGACACGACCTGGCGCACCACGGAGCTGGTGATCGGCGCCTCGCCTTTCAATTCGCCGCGCTCGACGCGCCACAGGATGCCGATCGCCTTCAGGCTGTGCTCGTCGACCGTATAGTGGTGATACATGTCGAACTGCATCTGCGCCACGACGCGGCCGAAATCCGGGATGAAGCGGCCGAGCACGCCGACCTCGCTCATGCGGCGCAGCGTGATCTCCGGGTCCTTCTCGTTGGTCAGGATGTCCAGGAACAGGCGGTTGGCTTCCGGATCGTTGCGCAAGCCGTCCACATGCCGGGCCGCCTGCGTCAGCCAGGTCATGGCCACCGGATGGATGCCGAGCTCGTGCTTCTGCGCCACGGCGAAGATGCGCAGCATGTCGATGGGGTGCTGCGTGAACCAGTCGGCGCTCGGCGCGTTGAGCTGGCCGCCGTCGTTGCGGAAGCCGTCGACCTCGGACTTCACCTCGGCGCGGCGCAGGCCCAGCAGCGGCATGCGGAAGAACGGCCGGTGCATGCGCCTGGAATCGATCGCCGCCAGGAAATAGCGCGTGAGGCCGCCGACCGATTTCACCACCAGGAAATAGTGCTTCATCAGCCGCTCGACCCCGAGCAGGCCGGCATGGTCGGTATAGCCGAGGCGCCGCGCCATCTCCGGCTGCAGGTCGAAGGTCAGGCGCTCCTCGGGCCGGCCGGTCAGGTAGTGCAGATGGCAGCGCAGCGTCCAGAGGAAGTTCAGCGCCTTGTCATAGGTCGAGACCTCCTGCGCGGTCAGCAGGTCCTGATCGATCAGGTCGGCGAAGCCGCCCACGCGGTACATGAACCGCGCGATCCAGAGCAGGGTCTGCAGATCGCGCAGGCCGCCTTTGCCTTCCTTGATGTTGGGCTCCAGCGTGTAGCGGGAATCGCCCTCGCGCTGGTGCCGCGCCTTGCGTTCGGCGAGCTTGTCCTTGAGGAACGCCTCGCCCTTGCCCTTCACGATCTCCTTCTTGAAGCGGGCGCGGAACTGGTCGTAGAGCGGCTGCTCGCCCCAGAGATAGCGCGCCTCGAGGAGATTGGTGCGGATGGTGACGTCGCTCTCCGCCTGGCGGATGCAGTCCTGCACGGTGCGCGCCGCATGCCCGACCTTGAGGCCCAGATCCCACAGGCGATAGAGCATGAACTCGACCACCTGCTCGCTGTGCGGCGTCAGCTTGTAGGGCAGCAGGAACAGGAGGTCGATGTCCGAGAACGGGGCGAGCTCGCCGCGGCCATAGCCGCCGACCGCCGCCAAGGTCAGCTTCTCGGCGCTGGTCGGATTGGCCAGGGGATAGGCCTTCTCCATCGCATAATCGTAGAGGCAGCGGATCAGTTGATCGACCAGGAAGCTCGCCTCATGGGCGGCGTCGAGCCCCGCCGTCGCACCCCGCGGATTGGCCTCGAAGCGCCGGCGGATCTCCGCCCGGCCCTCGGTCAGGTGCCGGCGCAGGATCGCCTGCAGATCGACCGTCGCCCCGGCCGGATCGCGGCTGCGTTCGGCCAAAGCGTTGAGCTCGCCGCTCAGCGCGCGGCGGTCGAGGATGGCCCTCTGATTGACGATCTCGGACATGGAAGCATGCTACGCGTCCGCTGGTTAAAGATAAACCGACGGGTAACCCGGCCGGAACACCGCCCGGTTGCGCGCCCGCGTCAGATCCTGGGATAACGGCCGAAGAAGATGCCGAGGCGCTGAGTCCGCCGCTTGGTCCGGTTCGCCTCGTCGTCCAGGTAGTAGGTCAGCATGATCGACCGCCTTTCGCCGTCGGCTTCGGTGGTCGTCGGCGCGCTGTGCCAGCTCTCCTTCTTGCGCACGGCGAAGGCATAGCCGGTCGCCGGCAGGAAGCGCATGGCCAGCGGCCGGTCGCTGCCGTCCTGGGCCCGGGTGGTGTGGAAGACGGTGCCGAGATGCGCCTGCGACGGATCGCTCGGCAGGTAGAATTGCACGGTGATCGCCTTGGTCAGCGCATCCGCGTGGATGCCGATGCGATAGCCGGGCTGGTCGCGCACCAGGATCGGGATCGGATAGAGCGGCACATTCTCCGCCGGCATCTGGAAGCGGTCTTCCAGCGCCGCGCGGAACTTGCGCTTGAACGCCTGCTCCAGCCCGGGCGAGCAAAGCGCAGCGGCGATCCTGCCCCAGATCCGCCGCTGCGCGGCCGGCAGGCGCCAGAGGTTCTCGCGGTAGAGATAGAGGCGCAGCCGGGTGCTGCTGCCGTCGGTCCGGAGCGCGTCCTTGTGGAAGAGCTCATGGAACTTCCCGCGCGCCGGCAAGGCCTCGAGCATCTGCCGATAGAAACCTGACGGAAAGACGTTTTCCATCTGGATGTGGTCGAAGGGCTCGCTCCGGAGCGGCGAACGGTCCACGACCCGGACCAGGTCGAATTCCGGTGCCGATGCCGGCACCGCCCTTTCCGACCGCTCGTCCACCATCTGCTGCGACATCAGAAGCCCTCAAACCCGCGGGATCGGGCGGAGAATAGCATCGCCCATATCCGCCGGAAACAGAGCGCGTGCCGCGGCTCCCGGGCTGCTTCAGTCGCCCGGCGCGTCCAGCTTGGCCAGGGCGGCCAGCGCCGCCTCGTCGCCCTGGGTGGTGCAGGTGATGCCCAGCACCCGCCGGCCGACGCCGTCATAGCGCCGGTTCATCTCGCGGCGGAAAGCGCGGCATTGGAGCTGCGCGCCGTTGTCGAAATCGCCGGTGAAGGTCGCGGTCTCGAAGCCGGAGGCGTTGTTGGCCGATTCCCAGTCATGGATGCTGAGCTGGGTGAAGGTCTTGGAGATCTGCTCCTCGAGCTCGGCGCGCTTCATATAGACCCGCGTGCCCAAGACGCTGGTATCCAGCGCCAGGAGAAAGGTCACGCCTCCGCTATGGCTCATCGCGAACAGCTCCTTGCGCTTGGAGCCCCCGACGCCCTCCTCGAGATTGATCGACGACCGGCTGATATCCGTGCAATCGACCGTGAAGGCGGAATCCTTGAAGGCGAGGTCGGTGTCGCTGCAATCGATCTTCGTTCCGTCGGCGCGCGCGGTGCCGGCCATTGCCCAGACGATGAATGATGCGAGCAGAATCGCTTTACGCATGGTCTTTCCTGTTGATGTGATCGGATGAAAGGCGCCGTCAGCTACCCGGCGCCTGGAGATGCTTCAACGCGTCGTAGCTGCGGGATCGGCTCTTGGTGGAGCAGGCGAGGCCCACGACCAGGCGCGCGATCCCGTCGTAGCGCCGCGCGCCCTGATGGCGGAATCCGACGCAGTCCATCGGCGAGCCTTCGTCGGACTCGCCGACGAATTCCCCGACCTCGAACCCGCCCACCGGCGTGCCGGGCGCCCATTCCTTGAACGTGCCGCCGTTGAAATAGCGCTCGACGTCGTTTTCCAGGCTGGCGCGCGGCAGGTAGAACTGGCCGAGCGGGCGGTTGTCGATCACGATCAGGAAGGTCTGCTGGGCGTTGGAATCCGCCTCCAGCTTGTCGGTCTTGCGGGCGCCGAAGGCGCCGTCGACATCCATCGCGGTCTTGCCGAGATCCGTGCAGGTCACGTCGTAATCCGGCGCGGAAAAGCCGAGATCGGTCTCCTTGCAATCGACCTTGTTCTTCTTTTCGTCGTCGTCGGCCCGGAGAGGGGCGGCGCCCAGAAGGGCGGCGATTCCGGCCGCAAGCACGATCCGGTTTGCCCAGATCTTCGCGCGGCGCGCCGCATCGCCGGCGACGATCGCGCATGGTATGGCCTTCACTTCAACCCCACTGCTTTACCCCGCGCGCAACAGTAGTGTTTGGCGGCGTCCCGGTCAAACGGCGCGCGACCCATCAACCATGCTTTTCCGCTTGGGAGAGGCCGCAAGCTTGCTACAATGATGTCCGGGAAGGCAGCCGGTGTGATTTGCGATCGCGCCGGCAAGCAATAATAAGCAAGAGCCAGGTGAGCGAGGCGAGAATGGCGGAAACGGCGCTGGTCGTCGAGGATCTGCACAAGCGATTTGGCGATCTCGAAGTGTTGAAAGGCGTCTCGGTCACGGCGCATGTGGGCGACGTGATCGCCATGATCGGCTCCTCGGGCTCGGGCAAGAGCACGCTGCTCCGCTGCATCAACCTGCTGGAGACCCCGGATTCCGGCAAGGTGGTCGTCAACGGCGAGCTCATCCGCATGAAGCCGGCCAAGAACGGCCATGCGGTGCCGGAGGATCACAAGCAGGTCGACCGGATCCGCGCCAGCCTCGGCATGGTGTTCCAGAGCTTCAATCTGTGGTCGCACATGACCATCCTGGAGAATGTGATCGAGGCGCCGGTCCATGTGTTGAAAATGCCGAAGAAGGACGCGATCGCGCGCGCCGAGAGTCTGCTGGCCAAGGTCGGCATCGCCGAGAAGCGCAACCACTATCCGAGCCATCTCTCCGGCGGCCAGCAGCAGCGCGCCGCGATCGCCCGCGCGCTCTGCATGGAGCCCAAGGTCATGCTGTTCGACGAGCCGACCTCGGCGCTCGATCCGGAGCTGGTCGGCGAAGTCCTGCGCGTGATGCGCCAGCTCGCGGAAGAGGGCCGCACCATGCTGGTGGTGACGCACGAGATGGCCTTCGCCCGCGAGGTCGCGAACAACGTGATCTTCCTGCATCAGGGCCGGATCGAGGAATCCGGCGAGCCCAAGGCGACCTTCGCCAACCCCAAATCCGATCGCCTGCGGCAATTCCTCGCCACGACGCGGCATTGACCGCGTGGCCGATCCGGATCTGCGCCGCTTCGGCGCGCCGCCCAGCATCGACGAGATTGCGGAGATCGCGCAGCGGGTCTTTGCCGCCTTGCCCGCGGCCTTCACCGCGCGCTGCCAGGGATTGGCGATCCGCGTGCTCGATTTTCCCGAGGACGAGACCCTGGCGGAGATGGGCATCGACTCGCCCTTCGATCTCGCCGGCCTTTATCGCGGCGCGCCGCTGACCCGGAAGGGCGCCGGCGATTTCGCCCAGGCGCTGGACATGGTGTTCCTCTATCGCCGGCCTCTGCTCGACTGGTGGGCGGAGGAGGGGATGGACCTGGAGGAGCTGGTCCGCCACGTCCTGGTCCACGAGATCGGCCACCATTTCGGCTTCAGCGACGAAGACATGGAGCGGATCGAGGGCGGCTCCGAATGAGCCGGCGGCCCGCGATCGCGGGCCGCTCTTGCATTACTCCGCCGCCGCCATCGCCGCGACGCCGGAGCGCGCCGGCTTCGGGAAGCCGCCGCGCCACAGGTTGACGCCGAAGCTCAGGATCCCGACGCCCATCACGATCGAGAAGATGCCGGCGAGCGGGCCGCCGACCTCCGGCATGTTGTGCCGGATCAGCCAGACGCCGAGCATCAGCACCGGAAGGCCGAGATTGTGCAGCCAGAAATGCACTTTCGCGAGCATGGTCTCGGCGAGATGCGGCGCCAAAGCGTAGATGATGCCGCAGAGACCGAGGCTGACCCAGCCGAGCAGGTTGAGATGGGCATGGACCGCGACGTCGGTGAAGTCTTCGGTGGCACCCATATAGATGCCCCAGCAGACCGCGACGATCCAATAGACGACGGCGATCCGCAGCAGACGGCTACTCATGGCAGGATTCCCTTCCCGACAAGATTGATGAGAATTTGTGCGCGCGGTCTAACCTCGCATGCCCGGCGCTGGAAAGGACAGACCGGCGCCGCGGTGACGCCGGTCACATCTTAACGGCGCTTTAAGCCGTCCCGCGCGACTCTGGCCGAAAGCAATGCAGTCGCCGGAGCGTGGAATGACCAAGCTGCTCGTCTCGGAGACCAACCCCAAGGGCCTCACCACCGAAGTGGTGCTGGGCACGATCCGACAGGACATCGTGGCCAGAATGCAGAGATATGCCGGCGATCCGCGCAAGGAAGCGCGGCTGGTGCTGGACAACAACATCCGCATCCTGCAGCTGCTCGGCGAAGCGATCGCGCTGGCCGAGCAGAACACGCGGACACTCTCCGACGGTTGATCAGGCCGGGAGCGTGACGGCCGCCGCGGACGATCTCACGGGCGTATTCGCCGTAGCGCTTTCATGTGTCCGGCTTCCGTCTACAGGCGTCGCGGTCGCCTGTCCGACCGGGATTCCTTTATTGCGCATCCCGTAACTTATTGATTCGATTATTGCGAAGTTCAGACCAGCCGGAAATAACTCCGTTTCGGTTATTGCGATTATCCCTGCTGCGCCCTATTTGAATGTTTCATCGGCGCAACGTTTTGTTGCATGCGCTTGGAGTCCAAGGGCGCCCAAGGAGGACGTATGAACACGATGCTGCAGAAGCCTGGCGTCGTCATTCCTTCGGAGAACGATGCGAGGCTGGCGACCGAATCCAGTCGGCGTCTGGCGAAGATCAAGCCGGAAACCGAGGAGATTCGCGTTAGCGTGAACGGCGAACAGCTTGTGCTGCCGCGTGCGGTCTTCAGTCTCCTCTCGACAATTTTGACGGAAATGTCGAGTGGAAACGCGGTCACCATATTCCCGATCCACGCCGAGCTGACGACGCAAGAGGCGGCCGAGTTTCTCAATGTCTCGCGTCCGCATCTCGTAAAGTTGCTGGAATCGAAGGCTATCCGTTTTTCGAAAGTCGGCACTCACCGTCGCATCAAGTTCAGCGATCTGAAGGAATACAAGGAGCGTCGGGAAGCCGAACAGGAGAAGGCGCTCACTGAACTGGCGGACCAGGCGCAAGCATTGAAGATGGGCTACTGACGGGGCCTGCGGCGCCGTGGCGAGGTTCACCGTCGTCCTTGACGCGTGCGTTCTCTATCCTGCGCCGCTGCGGGATCTCCTGGTTGAACTCGCCATGGCGCATCTCTTCAGAGCGAAATGGACCGAGCGGATCCATGACGAGTGGATCGCAAGCCTGCTCGAAAAGCGAACGGACATTCCGGCCGCCAAACTCCAGCGGACCCGAGATCTGATGAATGCCGCCGTCGAAGACTGCTTGGTCGTAGGCTACGAACATCTGATCGAGACGATAGAGCTGCCGGACGCCAATGATCGGCATGTCGTTGCCGCGGCGATGAAGGCGAGGGCCGACGCCATCGTCACGTCGAACCTGAAGCACTTCCCGGCCGAGTATCTGGCCAAGCACGATATCGAGGCGATCCACCCCGATGACTTCATGACCTATCAGATCGATTTGAGCGGCCCGGCGGTGGTGATCGCCGCACAAAAATGCCGGCGCCGGCTGAAGGCGCCACCGCTTTCGCCGGAGACCTATCTCGACAAGCTCGAAGCAGCCCA
>DASZYM010000518.1:0-2264 GCA_035545355.1 Dongiaceae bacterium | reverse complement strand
AACGGCGCACGCCCGAAGTGCGTCCGCGATGATGCCTGTGCAATGCGAGAGAGCGACTGCCATGACGATTTCGTCAAAGGCGGCAATTGCCGCCTATCTGTGCAGCTTCATGCGATCCTTTGCCCCCGACACCAAGCCGGGCCAGAGGCTTGCGGAATGGCTGCGCCATAACCGCGACCGGCTCGGCTTCGACCTCGACGCCGCGCTGCGGCTGCCGGCGCCTTCCGTCGGCCAGCGCATCCGGCTGCCGGAACGCGACGTCCTGCTGCCGCTGCAATGGGCGGCGGTTTCGCGCGCCTTGGCTGCGAGCCAGGACGCGGCGATCCCGCTCGGCGATCCCGTTGCGGCGAACATCACCGCGCTGGCGACGGCGCTCGACCTCGATCCGCCGGCGGCCGACGTGTTCCGTTTCGTCGTCGCGACCGAGCGTGACAAGTCGTTCGAATGGCTCTGCACCCAGATCCTGTCCACCCGTTGCCTGGACACGCTCGGCCTCATTGCCGCCGGCATCGGCAGCGATCCCACCACGGTCTGGAACGCGCTCAGCACCGGCCCGCTCGGCACGTTGCAACTGGTGAAGGTGGCGGCCAATGCCGGCGACGATCTCGCCTGCTTCGTGCCGCCGCGCATCACCCAGGCGCTGATGCCGCCCAACCAGGGCCTCGCGGACATCGAGCGGCACCTGATCGGCCGTCCGCTGCCGCCGACGCTGGACGCGGAAGACTACGGCCATATCGCGGCCGAGCTTCGCTTCGTCAAACGCTTGCTCGGCAATGCGCTGGCGCGCGGCACCGCGGGCGTCAACGTCCTGTTCCACGGCATACCGGGAACCGGCAAGACCGAGCTCTGCAAGACCATCGCCGCCGAACTCGGCGTCGATCTCTTCGGCGTCGGGGAAGTCGACGACTGGGGCGGCGAGCCGGATCGCAGCGAGCGGCTCGATGCCCTGACTTTGGCCGCCCGCCTGGCCGAGCGTCGCGGCAATACCCTCCTGCTGTTCGACGAGATGCAGGATCTCCTCCGCAGCGACGACGAACATGCGTCCTATGCCCGTCGCCGGCGGAACGTGGGATCGAAGGTGTTCATGAACCGCCTGCTGGAGCGCAACCGCGTGCCGATCCTCTGGGCGAGCAACGATCTGCACGTGTTCGATCCCGCCTTCATCCGCCGCATGTCCTACGTGCTGGAAATGAAGCCGCTCCCGATCAAGGCGCGGACCCGGATGGTCGCCAAGACCGCCGAACGCTCCGGCATGGCGCTCGATCACGACCAAGCCGCCGCGCTCGCCCGTCGCTATCGCGGCGCGCCGGGAATCGTCAGCGGCGCGATCGCATCGGTCCAGGCCGCCGGCGGCGATGCCGCGGAGATCGTCTTCGCGGCCGATGCGCTGGCGCGGGCCGTGGAACACGTTACGCCGCCGGCGGCGGCGGTGTCGGGGCCTTTCAACGCGGCGCTGGCCAATGCCGATATCGACCTCGCCGCCCTGGAGCGGCGCATGAAGCAGCCTTCGGCGCCGCGCGATCTCTCGCTGTTCCTGTATGGGCCGCCGGGCACCGGCAAGAGCGCGTTCGCGCGGCATCTGGCCGCGGCGATGGACCTCGAGCCGATGTTTCGCCGCGCTTCCGACCTGCTGTCGAAATGGGTCGGCGAGACCGAGCAGCGCCTCGCCGAAGCCTTCACCGAGGCGCGGGAAGATCACCGCTTCCTGATCATCGACGAGGCGGAGCCGTTCCTCTGGTCGCGCTCCAGCGGGAGCCGGAGCTGGGAAGTCTCCATGGTCGATGAGTTCCTGGTGCAGATGGAGAGCCATCCGATGCCGCTTGCCTGCACCAGCAACCTGCTGGAAGCGGTCGACTCCGCCGCCTTGCGGCGTTTCACGCTCAAGGTGAAGTTCGACTTCCTGAGCCGGCCGCAGGCCGAGAACGCCTATCGTCACTTCTTCGACCGTCCGGCGCCGGCAGCACTCGGCGAGTTGACGTCCCTGACACCGAGCGACTTCGCCGCCGTGATCAAGCAATGCCGCTTCCTGGGTGGCGACGCGATCGAGGACGCACGCCTGGTCGCGCTGCTGGAGCGGGAGGTTGCGGCGAAGAACGGGGCCGCGCGGCGGATCGGCTTCTGAATGTCGCCTCATGATTTCGCCGAATGCGGCTTGACGACGCAGACCGACAAGCGTACAAGCCGCGCACCCGCAGGTTGCGGGCAAGATCTGGAGCAGACGAGTTCGACCATGCATTCCGCGATGAACATTGCAGAGCTGAGGA
>DASZYM010000517.1:0-11595 GCA_035545355.1 Dongiaceae bacterium | reverse complement strand
CCGATGCCGGTGCGTTCAAGCCGGAGCCCATCGTCGAGGTCGTGACTCCGTTCCAGCCGACCCATTGGGGCACGCAGGAGATGACGGTCAAGGACCCGGACGGACGGCTCTGGAGCCTGCAGGCCCCCAAGGCGTGACCATGAACACGGCGAGCGCCGGTCCCGAGAGCACGGCGGTGCGCGTCGCGCTCTGGCGCGCGCTGCATCTCGAAGCCGATACGCCGCCGCCGGTCTTCGCCGATGCGATCGGCCTCAAGCTGGTCGCACCCGATGAGAATTGGCGCAGCCGCCCGGACATGGATCCCACCTTCACCCGTCCGTTCCGCGCCTCGATCGTGGCGCGGGCGCGGTTCGTCGAAGACCTGGTGCTGGAACGCGCGGCGCAGGGCGTCGGGCAATACGTCATCCTCGGCGCCGGCCTCGACACTTTCGCGCAGCGGCGGCCGGAGATGACCGCGCGCCTGCGCGTGTTCGAAGTCGACCAGCCGGGACCGCAGGCCTGGAAGTGCCGCCGCCTGATCGAGCTCGGCTATGGCATCCCGGATGGGCTGCGGCTGGTGCCGGTCGATTTCGAGGCCGGCGATCTCTGGTGGCAGAAGCTGGCGCAAGCCGGCTTCGACGCAGCGCGACCGGCGGTGGTCGCCTCGACCGGTGTCAGCATGTACTCACCCGCGATGCGATCGCGGCGACGTTGCGCCAGGTGGCGGCGCTCGCCGCCGGATCGTCCTTGGCCATGACCTTCATGCAGCCGATCGAGCTTGCCGACCCGGCGGTGCGCCCCGGCCTCGAAATGGCGGCGAAGGGGGCGCGCGCCGGCGGCACGCCCTTCATCAGCTTCTTCACCCCGGCGGAGATGCTGGCCCTCGCCCGCGAAGCCGGCTTCAAGGATGCGCGCCACGTATCGCCCGCCGATCTCGACCGGCGCTATTTCGCGCAGCGGGCCGACGGCCTGCGCCTGCCGGGCGGAGAGGAGTTTCTGATGGCGACTGTATAACCTCCGCCGGTGAGCCCGCCGCACTTGCCTGAAAGATCGAAGCTGGTCCAGTCTACAGGCTGGGGTGGTGGAGGCTCTCATGGCTGCAATGGTTAGAGTTGTCGACCGGCAAGCGGTGGGCAGTTGATGGATCTGCCGCTTGCCGCGGAGGCCGAGCGGATCTTCCGCCAGATCTGCGACGAGGCCCTCGAGTATCGCTCACCGGATCGCTTCAACGCCAAATTGTCGCATGAGAGGCTCAATGAGCTTGATCGTCCGGCTCCGGACGCGTCGCCGCGTTGGCAGGCATTGCAGAATGAACCGATAGAACTTCAGATCGCCGTGGCGCTGACGGCGCATGCGACGACGGAGGTCACTCCGACGAATTGGCTGGAAACGCAGGCCAACTACACCGGGCACCAGCTCGTCACCCTGTCACTGAGCCGCGAGCTGCCGCTCACCGAGGCACAGGTGCTGCCGCTTCTGGAATCGTGGCGGGGCAGCCCTGGGCGCCACCATGGCGAATCCGGCCTGGCGCGGCTTGCCGCAGCCGAGCGGCTGTTCGCAGGCAGAGTGCTCGCGGAGGAGTTTCGCTTGCTGCTCGAAGCGGTCGCCGCGGCGATCCGCAGGGCCATGTTCGGGCCGAGGAACTACGACGCCGAGGTGCTTGACCGCATTGACTGGCTTCTGAATCCTCCGGCGGCTGGAGAAAAGCGCTTGCCATTCGGGGCTTTCACCAAGGCGCTCCGCGACTGGACGGGAACGCTGCCGAAAGCCGAGGGAGACGCCTGGATCGATCTCGCCGCCCATTGCGCCAAGGCCCGCGCGAAGTCCAGGCCGGACGGCAAATGGCTCGGGGCCGCGCATAAGCTGGTTGCAAAGATCGACCGGTCGCAATTCTCCGCGTCCTTATCGCATTGGATAGGCGAGATCGTACCGGATCCTATGCAGCCCGACTACAGCCTCGACATCCTCAAGGGGCTCCTATGGCTGGCGGGCGCCAGCCACGAGGCGACGATGGTCGCCGAACTTGGGCGGTTCTGCGAGAAGTGCTTTGCAACGCTGCGGGATATACCGGATGACCCGGAACTCCATGACACTCCCGTTGCCCTCGGGAAAGCCGCAATCTGGGCGCTGTCCACGGACCAACCGGGCGCGGCGGCAGAGCTGTTTCGGCTTCGAGAAGCGATCAAGAAGCGGGAAGCGCGCAAGCTGATCAATACGCGGCTGGCTGAAACGGCAAAGATGCGGGGCCTATCAGTGGAGCAGCTGGAGGACCGCTCGCTGCCTGCCTCGGGGCTTGACCAGGATTCTGCCCGGCAAACGCAGCTTCTTCGGCTTGAGCAGTCCTGGATCGAGGATCGGAGCTGGACCGTCGCCGACTGGGAGAAGCACTTCTTCGGCCATCCGCTCCGGCGCTCCCTGGTGGCCGCGATGATCTGGCAGATCGGCGACGTTGCGGTCATGCCGGAGGCCGGTGAACTGCGCGACGTCACCGGTCGCGGCGTCAAATTTGCCCCGGATGATCGAGTGCGCTTGTGGCATCCGTTCGGCGCGGACCCGCAGCATGTGCTTGCCTGGCGCGCCCGCCTTCTTGAGCGCGGCTTGACCCAGCCGATCAAGCAGGTGGACCGCGAGGTCTACGAGCTGACCGATGCAGAACGGAAGACGCGGACCTACTCGAACCGGTTTGCAGCGCAAATTATGGACCAGCATCGATTCAAGACCCTATGCGAGGCTCGCGGCTGGACTTACACGCTGATGGGCGTGGAAGAACTCGACTGGGTGGATCCGGCTCCACGGTTCCCGCGGCGCTTCCTGCCTGCGTTCGGCATCAAGGCCTTCTTTCACGTCAGGTTGGTGCCGGATGGTCAGTTTCTCAATTGCGCGCCGCTCCACATAGGATCCGATGAAGTCGAGTTCGTCGACAGGCGCAAACGCGTCCTTGCTCTGGACGAAGTTGTGCCGATCGTCTTTTCAGAGATGCTGCGCGACATCGGCCTGTTCGTGGCCGGTGCCGGCGTTGGGAGCGATTCCGACTGGGTCGATTGCCGTATCGCTGCCGCTGGGCGGGAATAGCTTCCGCCAAGTGCGCCCGTGACCGCGCCGTCAGGAGCCCGCCTTGCGACGGGCATATTCCAGGACCCAGTCCTTCTCCGCCAGACCCGCGTCGACCGCTTCGGCCATGCACCGCGCGGATCGCGTCGGGCGCGCGGTTCCAGGCATGGACCTTGTGGCCCGCCTTCACGAGGTTGCGCGCCATGGCGCTGCCCATCCGACCCAAGCGATATCCATTGCCGATGCTCCGGCGCCTGGTCGCGAGGCGATGGCTTAAGGATTGATGGGCCGCGCCGGGCCGCTGTGGAAGAAGTTGGCTCCTCGGGTTGGACTCGAACCAACGACCTGCGGATTAACAGTCCGACGCTCTACCAACTGAGCTACCGGGGATCGGCCATGGCGGAGCACATTGGTCCGCGCGGCGCTGCTTATAGCAAAGCGCCCCGGCCGCTGCAAACCCCTTAATATCGTCCGGGTTCGAAGATAACCCACTGAAATTCCGGCTTTATGCCGTGACCTTGGCGCCGCGGCCATAGAGCAGGAGCATGGCGACGATGACGATTCCATAGACCACCTGGCGATGCGCCTCGGTGATCTCGATCCCTTGTATGCGAATGACCGAGAGGATCGATTGCAGGAGCGTGATCAAGATGACGCCGGCGACCGTCCCGATATAGGTGCCGCGGCCGCCCAGGATCGAGGTGCCCCCCAGGACCACCGCCGCGATCGCGGGCAACAGGTAGGGGTCGCCCATGCCCTGATAGGCCTTGGTCGAATAGCCGGCGAGCAGGGTGCCGGCAAAGGCGGCCAATCCGCCGGAGATGGCGAATACCGCGACCACCACGCGCTGGGTGCTGATCCCCGAGAGATAGGCTGCGGCCTCGCGATTGCCGATCGCGTAGATCGCGCGGCCAAAGACGGTCTTGCGCAGGAGGAAGACGATCACCGCGCCGACGACGATCCAGACCAGGACGGGATTGGGGATCACGCCGAATAGAAAGCGGCCGGTGGCGAGGTAATGCATGCTGTCGGGCGCCATGTCCTGGGGCGCGGCGCCGCCGGTGCGCATGATCATGAATCCCTGCGCCACGGCATTGATGCCCAGGGTGAAGATCATCGACGGCACGCGCAGATACGCGACGCCGATCCCGTTGATGATGCCGAAGATGACTCCGCAGAGCACGCCGACGGGGATCGCGACCGCCGGTCCCCAGGGACCCCAGCCCGCGGCGGCGGTCGACATCATGCCGCCGACGGTGATGATCCAGGGCAGCGAAAGATCGATCTGCCCGAGCAGGATCACCAGCATCATCCCGGTCGACATCATTGCGAGGAATGAAGCGGACTGAAGCTGGATCAGCAAGTATTCCGGCGACAGGAAATCCGGGTTGGTGGTGGCCGCGATCAGCAGCAGCACGAGGATGCAGGCGAATGCCGTCGCCACCGCGGGATCGATGCTGCGCAGGAACGATCTCGGGAAGCCTGATTTGGCGGAAGTGGGAGAGTCCGTCATGGCAATCTCATCCGAACAACTCGAGGCGGTTGCGGATCCGGAACAACCGGAACGAACCGAGGCAGACCGAGAACAGCAGCACGACGCCGAGGAACAGAGGCTGCCACAGCGGGTCGAGATCGAAGACGAACAGCAGGTCGCCGATGGTGCGGAAGATCAGCGCGCCGAAGATGGCGCCCACCGCGCTGCCGCGCCCGCCGAACAGCGAAACGCCGCCGAGCACGACGGCCGCAATCGAATTCAGCGTGTAGGCATTGGCATTCGCCGACGAGGCCTCGCCGGTATAGGTGACGAAGGTGATGAAGATGCCGCCGATCGCCGAGAGCAGGCCGGAGAGGCAATAGGCGGCAAACTTGGCGCGCCGGATGTGCAGCCCGGACATATAGGCCGCCTGCTCCGAGGAGCCGACCGCGTAGACCACGCGCCCCAGCATCGATTTGCGGAACGGGACCCAGATCACCAGCATGATGACGACCAGCACGACGGCCGCCGTCGGGATGCCGCCGGGGAGCTGGCCGGTCATCCAATCGGCGAGGTCCTCGTTGACGTCGCCGCCGGGCTGCGGCCGCAGCAGCAAGGCGATGCCGAAGAACACCGCGCCGGTGGCGATCGTGGTCACGATCGGCTGCAACCGCCCATAGATCACGATCACGCCGTTCACGGCGCCGCAGGCGAGGCCCGCCGCCAGCACGCCGACGATGCCGAGCACCGTCATGACGGGCGAGCCGATCACGATGTAGGAGGCAAGGCAGTTGCACAGCACCAGGATCATGCCGACCGAGAGGTCGATGCCGGCGGTCAGCACGACAAAGGTCTGCGCCACGGCGACCAGGGCCAGCAGCACGCCCTTGCTGGCCGCGGTCTGGACCATATCGGCGCTGAACCCCGTCGGGTATTTCAGCGCGTAGACAGCGAACATGATCACGAAGACGGCAAGCGCCAGGAGCGTCCCGTAGTGCTCGCCGAGCCGATAACGCCAATCGCTGCCATGGGAGATCGGGAGAGCCTGGTCGGTCATCGTCCGGCTCCCGCAAGGGCAGGGCGGCCGGGCTCTCCGGCGCCGGCGCCGAGGTTGAGCGCGCTCGAGACCAGCGCGCGTTCGGTGATCTCGTCGCCGCTGAGCACGCGGCCGACCGCGCCGTCATAGAGCACCAGGACCCGGTCGCAGCAGCCGACCAGCTCGTCGTAATCGGTCGAGTAGTAGAGGATGGCGGCGCCGTCATCGGCCAGCTTACGCAGAAGCTGGTAGATCTCGGCCTTGGTGCCGACATCGATGCCGCGGGTCGGGTCGTTGAGCAGGATCACCCGCGGCCGTGTCATCAGCCATTTGGCGATCACGATCTTCTGCTGGTTGCCGCCCGAAAGCGTGCCGACGGCAACGGACGTGCCGTCGGTCTTGATCGCCAGCAGCGAGATCATCTCGTCGATCGCGCGATTCTCGGCGGTGCGGTCGACCACGCCGCCCTTGGCGAAGCGCCTGAGCGAGGCCATGGAGAGGTTGTCCCGGACCGACATCGGCAGCATCAGACCCTCGGTCTTGCGGTCCTCGGGGATCAGCGCCATACCGACGGCGTTGCGCTTGGCGTCGCGCGGGCCCCTCAGCGTCACCTTCCGGCCGTCGATCAGGATATCGCCGGAGCAGCCGCGCAGCACGCCGAACAGCGAGAGCAGCAATTCCCGCTGCCCCTGGCCGTCGAGCCCGCCGAGACCGACGATCTCGCCGGCGCGGACCTGCAGCGAGACGTTCTTCAGCCGGTTGTTCCAGCAGAGGTCGCGCACTTCCAGAGTCGGTGCCGTGTCGGTTGGTCGCGGCGCGGGCTTGGGCGGGAACACATGGCTGTATTCACGGCCGATCATCATCTCGACGATCTCGGTGTCGCTCTTGGTGCCGGATTTGAACGTCCCGACATTGCGGCCGTTGCGGAACACCGTGCATTCATCGGCGAGTTCCGCGATCTCCGCCATGCGATGGGAGATGTAGAGCAGAGCGAGGCCTTCCTGGCGCAGGCGCTTCAGCACGGCGAAGACCTTGCGCACGTCGGCGGCGGTCAGCGCCGAGGTTGCCTCATCGAGGATCAGGATGCGTGGTTTCCGGACCAGCGCCTTGGCGATCTCGACGAGCTGGCGCCGGGAGAGCGGCAGATCCTTGACCGGCGCCAGCGGGTGGATGTCCTCGCCGCCGGCGCGGGCCAGCGCGTCCTCGGCGATGCGGCGCTGCGCCTTGCGGTCGATCAGGCCGAAGCGCTTCGGCGGGTTGCTGATGCAGATATTGTCGGCGACCGAGAGCTCCGGCACCAGCGAGAGCTCCTGGAAGATGCAGACGATGCCGGCCGCGTTCGCGGCGGCGGGATTGGCGAAGGAGACTTCCTTGCCGTCGAGCACCATCCGGCCCTCATTGGGCTGGACCACGCCGGACATCACCTTCATCAGGGTGGATTTGCCGGCGCCGTTCTCGCCCAGCACGCCGTGGATATGGCCGGCTTCCACGGTCAGGTCGGCCTTGGTCAGCGCGTTGACGCCGCCATAACGCTTGGAAACCCCTTCCATCCGAAAAAGAGGAGTGGCGCCGGAAGCGTCGCCAGAAGCGTCCATGGGCGTGCTTACCTGTGATGAATCATCGGACCGATCTTCCGACAAAACGGCGCCGCGGGAAAGCGTCCCAGCGGCGCCGGATCGTCAGAGGATCATATCCAGCGGGAGGCTTACTGGTTGCCTTCCGACTGGCCCATGATTTCCTGGGCGGTGAAGTTGATGCCGCAGGTCGGGAAGGAGTTGCCGACGAAGAAGTTGTCGCCTTCCTTGCTGTAATAGTTCTCGCCGTCCTTGAAGTTCGGGTCTTCCGCGGTCGCCAGCGGCAGCTTCACCGATTGCGGCACGACCTTGCCTTCGAGCGCGTCGATCGCGGTCTTGATCGCCACCGCGACCTGGGCCGGACCGGTGCCGCCCGAGGCGCATTTCAGGCCCTCGGCCGAATGCGCGGCGCAGAGCTTGCGGAAGCCGTTCTCGGTCTCGCCGCCGACCGGCACGAACGGATGGTTCGCGTCCATGAAGGCGCGGACGGTGCCGGTGGAACCGCCCTGCACGGTGACGCCGTCGAAATGCTTCTGGGTCGCGATCGCGTCCGCCGAAGCCTTCTGCGCCGTGCCGTCATCCCACTTGCCGACGACCTCGACCACGTCCCACTTCTTGCCGGAGGCGTCGAGCGTCTCGTGGATGCCGTTATGGCGGTCGGTATCGACCGAGGTGCCGGCGACGCCGCGCACTTCGAGGATCTTGCCGCCGTTCGGGATCTCCTGGATCAGCCACTTCGCCCAGTAGACGCCGAGGCCCTTCTGGTCGACGTTGACGTTGATCGCGTCGGTCGTGTCGAGGATGTTGTCGAACGCGACCAGGATGACGCCCTTCGCCTTGGCGCGCTTGATCACCGGCGCGAAAGCGGTCGGGTTCTGCGCATCGATGACGACCGCGTCATAGCCGGAATCGATGAAGTTGTTGACCGCGGCGATCTGCGCGGCGACGTCCTCGCCGGTCGAAACCACCTTCAGGCCGTCCTTCAGCTTCGCCGCGATGTCGGGCTGCGCGGCATAGGCCTTGGCGGTCTTGATCATCTGGATGCGCCAGGTGTTGCCGATGAAGCCATTCGCGAGCGCGATCTTGAACGGCCCCGTCTTCGCCGGATATTTCAGGAACTGGACCTTGTCGTCCCAGGGCACATAGCACTTGGGATCAGAGCTCGGACCGGCAACCTTCTCCGGACCGGCGGCGATAGCAGAGAAGCAGAACACGGAAGACATCAGGGCAGCCGCGAAGATGCCCGCCTTCCGGCGCAGATGCGTCGGGTACATGGTTCCCTCCCAAGGAATGGCACTTTTGTTTGTTACGATCGAACGCGGAAGGGCTCCCTGCGTCGGCGCTCTTGATCGGCTCCGCGCGCAATTTCCCATCCACGTTGACCCAGCACTATCACCAGTATTATAGGATGAAAGCGCTGTCAATGGCAGCGCATAACCGGAGCAAATCCGGATGGAATCTGGGGAGGATTCCGGACCGATGCGGAAGCCAGCCGCACGCAGCAAGGGGAAGCCGCGCCGCCGGGCGCGGCTGTCGGACGTCGCGGCCCATGCGGGCGTCAGCGCGGTCACGGTTTCGCGAGCGATCCGCAAACCCGAGATGGTCTCCGAGGACGTGCGGCGGCGGATCGATGCCGCGGTGCACGAGCTCGGCTACGTGCCCAACTATCTCGCAAGCGCGCTGGCTTCGGCGAAGACCCATATCATCGGCGTGGTCGTGCCGTCGCTGACCAACGGCGTGTTCGTCGATTATCTGCGCGCCCTGCACGATTTCTTCCTGCCCAAGGGCTTTCAGGTTCTGGTGCTGAACAGCCGCTACTCGCTGCTGGAGGAGGAGCGCGCGCTGGCGACCTTGATCGGCCATCACGCCGAGGCGTTGATCGTTGCCGGCATCGACCAGACCGAGCGGTCGCGCACGTTGCTGGAAAGCGCCGGCGTGCCGATCGTCCAGACCATGGAGATCGGCGACAAGCCGATCGACATCAATATCGGACTCTCGCAGCACGATGCCGGCTATGCGGCGACCCGGTACCTGCTGGATCTCGGCCATCGCAAGATCGCGCATATCGCGGCCCGCATCGACTTCCGCGCCAAGCGCCGCATGGAGGGCTACAAGCAGGCGATGGCCGATGCCGGGATCGACTGCACCGACATGGTCGAGGCGACGACCCAGCAATCGACCGTGCGTCGCGGCGCCGAGATGTTCAGCGCGGTGCTCTCGCGGCTGCCGGACATCGAGGCGATCTTCTGCTGCAACGACGACCTCGCTTTGGGCGCGCTGTTCGAATGCCAGCGCCGCGGCATCCGCGTCCCGCAGGACCTCTCGATCGTCGGGTTCAACGATCTCGAATACTGCGCCAGCGCCTATCCGCCGCTGACCTCGGTCGCGGTGCCGCGCTACGAGATGGCGCGCCAGGCGGCGGAGATCGTCTACGAGATCATCCGCGGCAGCGGCGCCCGGCCCAAGCCCGCGCGCATCGATCTCGGCTTCAAGATCGTGGCCCGGGGCAGCACAGCACAACGCCGGCGCGGCAAGGGCACGCGCGCCGCCCCGGCCGGCAAGGAGGCTCGGGCGGAGGCGAAATAGCCTTGTCGCTCAAGCCCTTATGTCGCGGGCATGAGGGTTGACAGGCGGGGGCTTCCCCACCATTCTCGCGCCCCATCGCCGTTTCCGGCGAGGTTTTGAGTCTCCCACGGGGTTTCTATGAAAGCCGTCATCCTCAGCGCGGGCCAGGGCTCGCGCCTGCTGCCATTGACCGAAGGACGGCCGAAATGCCTGCTGCCGCTTGGCCCCCGCACCCTGATCGAATGGCAGATCTGGGCGCTGACCCGGAACGGCATCGATGACATCGCGGTGGTCACCGGCTATCACGCGCCGGATGTGGCGGCGGTGCTGAAGAAGCTCGAAGGGCCGAAGCTCAAGATCCGCACGGTCTACAATCCCTTCTTCAAGCTCGCCGACAATCTGGCGAGCTGCTGGATGGCGCGGGCCGAGATGGATCGCGACTTCATCATCCTCAACGGCGACACGGTGATCGAGCCGGAATGCGTGAAGCGCCTGCTCGGCAGCCCCGCGGCGCCGATCACCGTCACGGTCGACGTGAAGGAGAACGGCTACGACGCCGACGACATGAAGGTGCACCGCAAGGGTTCGCGTCTGTTGGAGATCGGCAAGACCCTGCCGCCCGAGCGAGCCAATGCGGAATCGATCGGCATGCTCTATTTCCGCGACAAAGGGCCGAAGCTCTTCACCGACACGCTCGAGGCGATGATGCACACGCCGGAAGGGCTGAAGTGGTGGTATCTCCGCGTCATCGGCCAGATCGCCGAGCACCACCAGGTCGAGACCTGCTCGATCGAAGGCCTGCGCTGGGGCGAGGTCGACTTCCCCGCCGACCTGGAAAAGGTCAACACGCTGGTGGAGGAGTTCTAAAGCCCGCGACCTCCAGGTCGGGCGGGTGGCGATCGATTGCGAAAGAACAAAAAGTGAACTATATTGGGTTTGATGTCTTTGATCGGACTTACACAGGACTTACACGGAATCGCAAAACGCCAGGGTGCCCGCCGAGGGCACTTTCAGTTCAATATCAAAGGCATAACCGGCTTTTCGAGGGCCGGGGCGGTTATGTTAATTGAGGCGCTTCTTCAGCAGCGCTTCGACCAGCACGAAATCGGCGGGCTTATCGACATCGGTCGCCGCTTCGGCGAAGGGCAGCAGCACCGGCTTGATCGTGGCGCCGGTCAGCCGCGAGACATGGGCGAAGGCGGCATCGAGGCTGAGCATGCCGAACGCATAGCGGATCAGCGCGCCGATGCCGATCTCGCGCACCAGGCGCAGCGGCTTCTTGCGATGCGTCTCCATGCGGCGCCAGTACTCGGCGACGCGTGCGGCGCCGGGGCGGCGCGCGAGGAAGAGATTGCAGCCGCTATAGCCCTTGCCGCCCAGGCGATAGAAGGTGCGCTTGCCTTCGGGGAAAGCGGCGGTGATGGTCCTCGCTTCCGCAAGCCCGACCGAGAGATCCGCATCGGGCGATGCATGGTCGAGGAAGTGGCGGATGATCGCGGTGGTCAGCAGCGGATGGTCCGCCGTCGTCACCAGCAGCGGACGCTGGCCGTCGATCGTCTGCAACGCGGCGACGAGGCTCGCCGCGGGGCTCGATGCCGGTGGCACGCGCTGGAACGCGATCGAGCCCGCGGCCGCGCCGAGATCGGTCGCATCGTCGATGCAGACGAAGATGCGCGCGACTTCCGGCGTGCCGGCGACCGCGTCGAGCACATAGGAGAGCATCGGCTTGCCGGCGATCGGGAGGAGCGCTTTATGCGGCACGCCGCCGAGTGCGGCGACCGGATCGTTGGGACCGCGGCTGCCGGCGAGGATCAGCGCGTCGATGGCGCTCAACCGAGGGCCTTCTCGAAGACCCGGTGCTTCTTATAGGCCTTGCCGCCGAGGCCTTCGAGCACGCGGCGCATCGGCATGTTGTC
>DASZYM010000516.1:0-2000 GCA_035545355.1 Dongiaceae bacterium | reverse complement strand
CCTCGAGGACATCAAACTGACGCTAGACAAGGTGCCGGACCGGCTGTTCGAGCATCCGGCGACCGTCATGGTGCTGACCAACATGTATTATGCGGAGGCGCCATGGCTGGCGCCCCGGTCGCCCCAGGCGGCGGCTGGCCTCGTCTGGCGCGAGGTGGCGTTGCGTGGAACCGCCTCCGGCGACTTCGAGACCCAGATCAGGGACCTCCAGCCGTTCCTGGAGGAGAACTGGCGGGCCAGCGTCAGCCCGGTCACGGGCATGCCGATCTACGAGCGGCCGGTCGTGCTGGTGCTGTACCGGGAGGATCAGCAGTTCCTGCTCGATCCGGTGATTCCGCGGGCCGGGCGGGCCGAGGCCAATTTCGACCTGGTGATCGCCTCCCAGCCATACAGGGCAAAATCTTCCGTGAATTTCAGGGCCAAGAGGATTATTGCGCCGCTGGCGCGGGGCTTGCGGGCAGGGGGCCGTTTGATAGGAATACATTCTCACGGGCAGGACCCCGGACTGGAGATCATCCAGGCGGTCTGGCCCGGAGAAAATCCTTTCGCCGTGAGCCGTCATGAGCTATTGCGCGCAGTGAAATACGAGCTTGGCTCGGCGGGGCGGGACCTCAATTTCAATGCATACGCCGACCACCGCTCGGTCTTTCGCTATGATATGGAAGCGCTGCCCAATGAGGTCACCGGGCTGATCGGAACCTCGACGGCCTTTGCAGCATGGAACGCGGCGGTCTACGTCGCCCAAGTCGAAGATGACCGGTTGACGGAGATGACTCAAAGCGGCCGTTATCTCGATGCCACCAGAGAGGTTTTGCGCAGGCATAACGGCCTCTGGTTCTACGACGAATCCTACGTCATCTCGCGTCGCCGGGACTGACATTCCAGGGAACAACAGCACGAAAGGACCGCCGGGTCCGGCGGATGAAGGGTCGATTGATGCGCGGATCTTATTTGTTCACGAGCGAGTCGGTGTCCGAGGGGCATCCCGACAAGGTGTGCGACCGGATTTCGGACGAGATCGTCGATCTGTTCTTCCGGGAAGGCCCGAAGGCGGGCATCGATCCCTGGGCGATCCGCGCCGCCTGCGAAACGCTCGCCACCACCAACAAGGTCGTCATCGCCGGTGAGACCCGCGGCCCGGCCTCGGTCACCAACGAGCAGATCGAAAGCGTCGTGCGCGAGGCGATCAAGGACATCGGCTACGAGCAGGACGGCTTTCACTGGAAGAACTGCGATATCGAGATCCTGCTGCATCCGCAGTCGGCGGACATCGCGCAGGGCGTCGATGCGCTGCAGCCCGGCACCAACAAGGAAGAGGGCGCGGGCGACCAGGGCATCATGTTCGGCTACGCCACCAACGAGACGCCCGAGCTGATGCCGGCGCCGATCTTCTACGCCCACAAGATCCTGCGGCTGATCTCGGAAGCCCGCCACGCCGGCAAGGAGAAGGTGCTGGGTCCGGACTCCAAGAGCCAGGTCACGGTGCAGTACGAGAACGGCAAGCCGGTCGGCGTGCGCGAGATCGTGGTGTCGCACCAGCACCTCGTCGAGGACATGAGTTCCAACCAGGTGCGCGATCGCGTCGAGCCCTATGTGCGCGCGGCGCTGCCCAAGGAATGGATCACCGACAAGACCATCTGGCACATCAATCCGACCGGAAAATTCTTCATCGGCGGTCCCGATGGTGACTCCGGCCTGACCGGCCGCAAGATCATCGTCGATACCTACGGCGGTGCGGCGCCGCATGGCGGCGGTGCGTTCTCCGGCAAGGATCCGACCAAGGTCGACCGCTCGGCCGCGTATGCCGCGCGCTATCTCGCCAAGAATATCGTCGCGGCTGGTCTCGCCGACCGCTGCACGCTGCAGCTCGCCTACGCGATCGGCGTGGCGCGGCCGCTGTCGATCTACATCGACACCCACGGCACCGGAAAGGTGCCGGAGGATACGCTCGAGCGCGTCGTCGCCGAGGCGATGGACCTCACGCCGCGCGGCATCCGCAA
>DASZYM010000515.1:0-5465 GCA_035545355.1 Dongiaceae bacterium | reverse complement strand
GAGATCGCTGTCGTCGAGGCTGGTCAGCACGGTCCCCGCGATCAGGAGCGTGCGGCGGAGCTTCAGCTTGTCCGAGGTCTCCACCGCGGCGGCGCGCGCCGCCGTCATCATCGCCATCCCGCCCGAGGCATGGATGTTGAGGATCAGCGGCTCCAAGGGCGCGACCGAGCGCACCGCGCCAGCGACCGTGTTCGGGATGTCGTGGAATTTGAGATCGAGGAAGATCGGCGCCGGGCCTTGCCGCGCACCCATCGCCTGGGCGACGCGGCGATAGCCGGGCGCGCCATGCGCCATGAAGAATTCGAGGCCGAGCTTCAACCCGCCGACCGCGGCGCCCAGCCGACCGGCCTGCGCAGCCGCGGTGTCGAGGTCAGCCGTGTCGATGGCCGCGAGGATCTTGCCCCTCGCCCCGGGTCGCCGCTCCGTCACTTCGCTCTCCTGCCCGTTCGCTGGCCGCCTTCTATCGCAGTTCCCAGGTGGCGTCATCCTGCTGAAACGCAAGAGCGGCTATGCGTGGCGGGGTGTTATTTAGGCCCTAAGCTGCTAGTTTCCTTGAATGAGTCGCCCGATTCGCCAAGCAGGAGCGCGGGATCTGCGTGCGGGCCGGATCGGGTCGATCCTGCTGGCCTTGCTCACCCTGGCGCAGGCCGGCTGCGCCGAAGCCGCGGCACCGGTCAGGCTGCAGGCGCCGACCCCGCGACAGGCGCCCTGGACCGCGGCGATCGGCGAGCTCGATGTCGGCAACGATCTCGGCACCGCAGGCCAGCATTGCTCGGCGGTGCTGGTCGCGGAGGATACGATCGTCACCGCGGCGCACTGCCTCTTCCTCGGCAGCAGCCAGGCGCCCGCCTCGCCCTACAATCTCATCTTCACGCCCAACAAAGGTGCGCTGCCGGCCTTGCCGCCCTCGCGCGGCGTCGCGTTCAAGGGCGTGGGCGGCATCATCCATGGCGGCAGGCTGCGCGACCAGGATATCGGCAGCGATTGGGCGGTGGTCACGATCAGCCCGCCGGTTTCCGGCGTGCAGCCGCTGCCGGTCGCGCAGCTCCCGGTCTCCGGCATGCTGCAGCTCGTCGCCTCCGGCGACCGGCTGGTGACCGCGGGCTATGGCAACGGCGCCTATGACGAGCTGAGGGTCCATCCGCCCTGCCGCATCATCCCGGCCGCGGAATTGGGAACCGATCCGGGGGACAGCGTCGTTATCACCGACTGCGAGTTTCGGGTCGGCGATGCCGGCGGCCCGATCCTTCTCATCGACGGCGCCGGGCAACCGGCTCTGGTCGGCATCTTCTCCGGCTTCGGCCGCAATCCGAAGACCGCCGGGCCGCTCGGCCTCGGCGTCAATGCCCGCAACTTCATCCCCTATCTGAACCCACCCGCCGTGCGATCGAATGAGCTGCAAAATGGATGAACGCCGTCCCGCCGCCCTGAAAAGGCTGGGAGCCGCGTTCACCGCCGTTCTCGGACTCTGTGTCGCCGCCTTGCTCGCGGGGTGCGGGACCGAAGAGACGCCGCCGCCGGAAGCGCCCCGGGCAGCCCCGCAGGCCCCCGCCGTCCCCTGGCAGGCGGCGGTCGGCGAGCTCGATACCGGCATCCAGGGCGTCCATTGCTCCGCCGTGCTGGTGGCGCGCGACCTGATCGTGACGGCGTCGCATTGCCTGTTCCTCGCGACCTCGCCGCGGCCGGCGAGCCCGACGCAGATCGTCTTCAAGCCGAGCCAGGGCATGGCCTTCGGCACATTGCCGCAATCGCGCGGCGTCCGGGTCATGGCGATGGGCGCCCAGATCCGCAGCGGGCATATCACCCAGAACGACGTGCCGCTGGATTGGGCGCTGATCCAGATCAACCCGCCGGTCCGCGCGGTGCAGCCGATCCCGGTCGTCAGCCTGACCATCGACGGCATGCAGGCGCGCATTCGCGCCGGCGCGCGATTGGTGACCCTGGGCTATGGCGACGGCGCCTTCGACACGCAGGTCGAGCATGACGAATGCCGCCTGCTGTCGCATCAGGACCTGGGCTTCCAGCCGGACGACCGATGGCTGCCGCTGTCCTGCTGGATCCGGATCGGCGATAGCGGCGGCGGCGTCCTGCTGATCGACCGGAACGGCCGGCCGCAGATGATCGGCATCATCGCCGGCTTCACCACCAAGGCGATGAAGGTGCCGGGCCCGATGGCCTTCGGCACCAATGCCGGGAACTTCGCCCCCTATGTCGGCATGCCGATGGCGCAGATGGCGCTGCCGCCGGCGAGCCTGCTGGCCGAGCTAAGCCCGCCGCCCCAGGATTGACCCGGGATTTGACCCAAGATTTGACTCTGGGCCCGTAGCTGTATACAGCTTCAGGCAGGGGAGCTGCCTGATGCGCCGGAATCCGCGTTACGACATCCTGTTCGAACCCGTCCGGATCGGGCCGAAGACGGCGAAGAACCGTTTCTACCAGGTGCCGCATTGCACCGGCATGGGCTTCGACCTACCACACAGCGTCGCCCGACTCCGCGAGATCAAGGCGGAGGGCGGCTGGGCCGTGGTCAACACCGAATACTGCTCCATGCATTGGTCCAGCGATGACGGGCCCTATGCCTTCTGCTCGCTCTGGGACGAGAACGACGTCCGCATCCAGGGGATGACGGTCGACAAGATCCACGGCTACAACGCGCTTGCCGGCGTCGAGCTCTGGCATGGCGGCAATCATGCGCCGAACCGCGCCAGCCGCGAGACGCCGCTCTCGCCCTCGGGCTCCAGCCTGCACGGCATCTTCCCGCAGCAGGCCCGGGCGATGGACCGCGAGGACATCCGCAATCTCCGCCGCTGGCAGGTCGACGCCGCCAAGCGTGCGATGCGCGCCGGCTTCGACATCGTCTATTGCTATGCCGGTCACGGCTATCTGCCCTTCCAGTTCATCACCAAGCGCTGGAACCAGCGCACGGATGAATACGGCGGTTCGATCGAGAACCGCGCGCGGCTGCTGCGCGAAATGATCGAGGAGACCAAGGATGCCGTCGGCCATCGATGCGCCGTCGCGGTGCGGCTCGCGGTCGATGAGCTGATGGGGCCGGACGGCGTCACCGCCGAAGAAGACGGACGCGCGGTGATCGCGCTGCTCGCCGAACTCCCCGATCTCTGGGACGTCAATGTCTCCTATGTCGACAACGATTCGCTCTCGGCGCGGTTCGGCGCCGAGGGGCATCAGGAAAAGTATGTCGGCTTCGTCAAATCGCTGACCTCGAAACCGGTGGTCGGCGTCGGGCGCTTCACCTCGCCGGACACGATGGCGCGGCTGGTGAAGGACGGCGTGCTGGATTTCATCGGCGCGGCGCGGCCTTCGATCGCCGATCCCTGGCTGCCGCGCAAGATCGACGAAGGCCGCGAAGCCGAGATCCGCGAATGCATCGGCTGCAACATCTGCCGGGCGCAGAACAACATGGCCGCCCCGCTCCGCTGCACCCAGAACCCGACCATCGGCGAGGAATATCGCCGCGGCTGGCATCCGGAGATCATCGCGCCGAAATCCGGCCATGCCGAGGACACGGTGCTGGTGGTGGGCGGCGGCCCCGCCGGACTCGAATGCGCCATGAGCCTCGGCAAGCGCGGCTACAAGGTGGCGTTGGCCGAGCGCGAGCGCGCCCTGGGCGGGCGGCTCAACCGCGAGACCAAGCTGCCCGGCCTCGCCTCCTGGGGCCGCGTGCGGGATTACCGGCTCGGCCAGATCGAGCAGTTGTCCAATGTCGAGGTGTTTCTGGAGAGCGATCTCGACAAGGAACAGGTCTTCGAGCTCGGCTACAATCATGTGATCTGCGCGACCGGTGCGCATTGGCGGCGCGACGGTATCGGGCACAATGTGCACTTCGCGGTGCCGGGAACCGACGCGGCGAACGTACTGACGCCGGACGACATCATGTTCGGGCGGCCGGTCGAAGGACCGGTGCTGGTCTACGACGACGACCACTACTACATGGGCGGCGTCATCGCCGAGAAGCTGCGGGCGCAGGGCCTCGACGTGACCCTGGCGACGCCCGGACTCGATGTCTCGAGCTGGACGCTCTACACCGACGAGCAGATCAAGGTGCAGTCGGCGCTGATGCGCGCCGGCGTGCAGATCGTGCTCACCCACAAGCTCACCGCCTGGAGCGGCGATCATGCGACGCTCGCCTGCGTCTATACCGGCGCCGAACGCTGGGTGGCGGCGGCAGCCTTGGTGCTGGTGACATCGCGGACCGCAAATGACGGGCTCTACCGCGCGCTCAAGGACGACGAAGCCGGCCGCATGGCGGCGGGCATCAAGACCCTGCGGGCGATCGGCGATTGCGACGTGCCGGGCGCCATCGTCCATGCGACCTATTCCGGCCATCGCGCGGCGCGGGAATTCGGCGAGGCGGCGGCACCCGACGCCTTCCCCTACCGCCGCGAGCTGGTCTTCGTCGCATGAGCGGCGAGCGCATCCCCAGCACCGGACGGCGGCGCGAACGCCGCGCACCCACGAGCGGCATCCGCCAATTGCCCTTCGCGCGGGTCGAGAACCGCTATCCGCCGATCCAGCTCCTCTCCGCCGACGAGATCGAGGCGATCCACCATGCCTCCCTGCGCCTCCTGCGGGAGGTCGGCATGGAGGTGATGCATGACGAGAGCCGCCGCGTCCTGAAGGCGGCGGGCGCCGAGGTCGATGAGACCAACCAGCGGGTGCGCTTCGATCCGGCGCTGGTCGAGCAGGCGATCGTCACGGCGCCGGCGGAATTCACCCTCCATGCGCGCAACCCCGCCTATGACGTGAAGATCGGCGGGCCGCACATGATCTTCGCCGCGACCGGCGGCCCCGCTTTCGCCAGCGATCTCGACCGCGGCCGACGCGCCGGCAACTACCAGGACATGTGCGACTACATCAAGGTCGTGCACCGCCTGAACGTGATCCACCAGGAAGGCGGCTGTCCGATCGAGCCGACCGACCTGCCGGCGGAAACGCGGCATCTCGATTTCTACCGCGCGGCGATCAGCTTGACCGACAAGACCTCGCAATGCTGGGCCCTGGGCGGCTACCGGGTCGAAGATGCGGTCGAGATGGCCTGCATCGCCCATGGCAAAAGCCGCGAGGAACTGAAGGCCAAGCCGGTCACGCTCACCATCGTCAATTCCAACTCGCCGCTGCGCCTCGACATCCCGATGGGCGAAGGCCTCTGCGCCATGGCGCGCGCGGGCCAGCCGGTGGCGATGACGCCCTTCACCCTGGCGGGCGCCATGAGCCCGGTCACCATCGCCGGCGCGCTGACGCAGCAGAATGCCGAGGCCTTGGCGCTGATCGCGCTGGCGCAGATGGTGAGCCCGGGCGCGCCGGTCATGTATGGCGGCTTCACCTCGAATGTCGATATGCGCACCGGGTCGCCGGCTTTCGGCACGCCGGAATATGCCAAGGCGGCGCTCGCCAGCGGGCAGCTCGCACGGCGCTACAAGGTGCCGTTCCGCTCCTCCAACGTG
>DASZYM010000514.1:0-5487 GCA_035545355.1 Dongiaceae bacterium | reverse complement strand
GTTGAAGGTCATCTTGCCCAAAGGCAGCGCGTGCTCCTGGAACACCGTGCGCACCGTCTCGAGATAGAACTCGGCGGGGAGATCGGAGACCGAGAGATATTCGTCGTAGAACGCCTTGATGGCGTCCGCGCGTCCCCAGTCGCCCTTGCTGAGGCTCTGGTAGAGATCGGTCTGCGCCTTCACATGGCGCTCGAGATTCATCGACATGAAGGCCATGAGCTGCACGAAGCCCGGATAGACCTTGCGATGCGCGCCGCGATAGCGCAGCGGCACGCTGTCGATCAGGTGGCGCTCGAACCAGTCGATGCTCTGGCTCTGCGCCAGCGCGTTGACCTTGCCCGGATTGACCCGGGTGTCGATCGGGCCGGCCATCAGGGTCATGCTGCGCGGCTGGCAGGCATGCTTCTTCGCGGCCATCGCGGCGACCGCCGCCAGCACCTGCACGCAAGGCTGGCACACGGCGATCACATGCGCTTCTTGGCCGATCTCTTCGAGGAACGAGATCAGATGCTGGACATATTCGTCGAGCCCGAAGCGGCCGTGATCGACCGGCACGTCGCGCGCGTTGTGCCAGTCGGTCAGATAGACGTCGTGCTCGGGCAGCAGCGTCTTCACCGTCGCGCGCAGCAGGGTGGCGAAGTGCCCGGACATCGGCGCCACCAGCAGCACGCGCGGCTGCGCCGCCGCCTTCATCCTTTTGTTGAAATGCAGCAGCGTCGCGAAGGGCGTCTCGCTCCAGGCCTCTTCGGTCACCGCGATCTCGCGGCCGTCGATCGTCACGGAGGAGATATCGAAATTGGGGCGGCGATGGCTCAAGCCTCCGCGCGCCACGATCTGGCAGGCGGCCCAGAAGGCGCGGAGCCAGGAGACCCGGCCGGGGCCGGCTTCGATGCGCCCGGGCAGCAATTCGGGCAGTGCCCCACCCATCATCCGCGCCATGGCCCGAACCGGGTCGAGCGCGTCGGCCGAAGCCTGGTAACCAAAATACAACATCGTGTTCCGTTCGCTGGTGCGGCAGGTGCGACATCCCGAGTCTCGGAATCCGCGCTACACCGTCGGAAAGCCTAGTGCATTTCCTGCTGCGCTGCGAGATGCTGGTATACAAAATTACGACAGGGTGGTTTCGCATGGCCGAACGCTTGAAGCCTGTCTTAACCATAAGCAGCAAGAACTATTCCTCCTGGTCCCTGCGCGGCTGGCTGCTCTGCCGGTTGGCCGGCCTCGATGTCGAGGAGCGCCTGCTGCCGGCGAGCGATCCCTCGGCCCGCGCGGAATTGCTGCTGCTCTCGCCGTCCTTCCTGGTGCCGCGCCTGGAGCATGAGGGCGTCACCGTGTGGGACACGCTGGCGATCGCCGAATACCTGCACGAGATTCGCCCGCAGGCCGGGTTGCTGCCGGAGGATCGCAAGGTGCGGGCGCATTGCCGCGCGGTCTCGGGCGAGATGCATTCAGGCTTTGCCAATCTGCGCTCGGCGCTGCCGATGAATCTCAAGGCCCGGCATCACGGCTTCAAGCTGTGGCAGGGCGCCAAGGCCGATATCGACCGCGTCACCGCGATCTGGCGCGACTGCCTCGCGCGCTATGGCGGGCCCTATCTGTTCGGCGCGGGACTGACCTTGGCCGATGCGATGTATGCGCCGGTCTGCACCCGGTTCCAGACTTACGACGTGAAGCTCGATGCGGATTGCGCCGCCTATATGGCGCGCATCCTCGCGCTGCCGGCGATGACCGAATGGACCGCCGCCGCCTGGAGCGAGCCCGAAGGCGTCGAGGAATTGGAGGTGGAGTTCTAGTCGAGAAAACCGTCACCCCCGGGCTTGACCCCGGGGTCTGGTGCAAGCACGGATAAAGATGCCCGGGTCGAGCCCGGGCATGACGATTGAGGACCGATGAAACTCCGCATCATCGCCGTCGGCCGGATGAAAGCCGGGCCGGAGCGCGCGCTCTATGACCACTACGCCGCGCGGGTGCGGCCGGCGATCGCGATGAGCGAGGTCGAGGAGAAGCGGCCGCTCTCTTCCGCCGAGCTCAAGGCGCGCGAGGCGGAGTTGCTGCTGGCGGCGCTCGACGAGGCCAAGGGCAAGCGCGCGGTGGTCGTGCTCGACGAGCATGGCAAGACCTGCTCCAGCCGCGACTTCGCCCGGCGCCTGCAGCGCTTCGAGCAGAACGGCGCGCAGGAGGTCGTTTTCCTGGTGGGCGGCGCCGACGGCCATGGCGAGGCGGTGCTGCAGCGCGCCGATTTGAAACTCTCGCTGGG
This sequence comes from Dongiaceae bacterium, assembly GCA_035545355.1. Taxonomy (GTDB): domain Bacteria; phylum Pseudomonadota; class Alphaproteobacteria; order Dongiales; family Dongiaceae; genus Dongia. Next base: position 3,230 of record DASZYM010000514.1, on the reverse strand, counting down.
CGCGATGACCTGGCCCCACATGCTGGTCCGCGGCATGCTGGCCGAACAGCTCTACCGCGCCCAAGCGATCCTCGCCGGGCATCCCTATCACCGGGATTGAGCGAGGCCGCAATTCGGCCGCAATTCCGCAATATTCGCGTGCCGGATCAATCGCTTGCGACCCGGATAAAGCGCTGGCGAGCGCACCCATTCCCGGTTATCACTGGCGCATGCACCCATTCCCCGACGAGGCGATTCCATGACGGCGAAGCGGCCGAAACCCGTGGTTCTGTGCATTCTCGACGGCTGGGGCTATCGCGAGGCGGCCGACGCCAACGCGATCGCGCTCGCCCATGGCGGCAACTGGGCGAAGCTGATGAAGGAGTGCCCGTGGAGCCTGGTCGACGCCTCCGAGCTGCATGTCGGCCTGCCCGACGGGCAGATGGGCAATTCCGAGGTCGGGCACATGAATCTCGGCGCCGGCCGCGTCGTGATGCAGGACCTGCCGCGGATCGACAAGGCGATCCAGGACGGGTCGGTCGCCAAGGACAAGACCCTCGCCGGTTTCATCGCCAAGCTGAAAGCCAGCAAGGGCGCCTGCCACATGCTCGGCCTGCTCTCGCCGGGCGGCGTGCATTCGCATCAGGACCAGATGGCGGCGATCGCGCGCATTATCGCCGAGGCGGGCGTGCCGGTGGTGATGCATGGCTTCCTCGACGGGCGCGACACGCCGCCTTCGAGCGCGCGCGGCTTCCTCGCCGCCTTCGAGAAGAAGATCGCCGGCGTGAAGAACATCCGCTTCGGCACGATCGGCGGACGCTATTACGGCATGGACCGCGACAAGCGCTGGGAGCGCGAAGAGCTGGCCTATGACACGCTGCTGGGACAATCGGAGTTCCACGCCGCGACCGCGGAAGCGGCGATCAAAGCCGGCTATGACCGCGGCGAGACCGACGAGTTCGTGAAGCCGACAGTGATCGACGGCTTCCAGGGGATCAAGGACGGCGACGGTCTCTTCATGGCGAATTTCCGCGCCGACCGCGCGCGGCAGATCCTGACCGCCTTGCTCGATCCGGGCTTCAAGGATTTCGCGCGCAAGCGGGTCGTCAAGTTCGCCGCGGTCCTGGGCATGGTCGAGTATTCCTCGGCGCTGGCGAAGCTGATGCCGGCTCTATTCCCGCCGCAGGAGCTGAAGCACACGCTGGGGCAGATCATCTCGGAAGCCGGGTTGAAGCAGCTCCGCATCGCCGAGACCGAGAAGTACGCGCATGTCACGTTCTTCTTCAACGGCGGCGAGGAGACGATGTTTCCCGGCGAGGAGCGCATCCTGGTCCCCTCGCCCAAGGTCGCGACCTACGACCTCAAGCCCGAGATGTCGGCCTTCGAGGTGACCGACAAGCTGGTGGCGGCGATCGAGGCCGATACGTTCGACCTCGTCGTGGTCAATTTCGCCAATGGCGACATGGTCGGGCATAGCGGGATTCTCGAGGCCGCCGAGCAGGCGGTGCTCGCGATCGACAAATGCCTCGGGCGCCTGCGCGAGGCGGTCGAGAAGAAAGGCGGCGTGCTGATCATCACCGCCGATCACGGCAATGCCGAGCAGATGGTCGATCCCGAGACCGGCGAGCCGCATACCGCGCATACCACCAACCGCGTGCCCTTCGTCCTGGTCAACGGCCCGGCTTCGGTGCGGCACTTGGCCGACGGCGAGCTCTGCGACGTGGCGCCGACCATCCTGGAGCTGATGCATCTGCCGCAGCCCAAGGAGATGACCGGCCATTCCCTGCTGCACGACAAGCCCGAGGCGCTCCGCGCCAGTGCGCAATAGCCGGCGTTCCCTTCTCGTCGTCGTCGCCTTGCTGAGCGCGATGCTCGGCGCGGTTTCGGCGCGCGCCCAGACGGCGTCGCCGCCCGGCGCGCAACCGCCGCCGCAGGACCTGGATGCGATCCAGCAGCAGATCCAGGCCGGCCAGCAGCAGCAGGCCCAGCTCAAGGCCAAGGCCGATGCGCTGGACAAGGAGATCTCCGATCTCCAGGCCTCGGCTGTGAAAGCCGCCGGCCAGGTGCAGGACACCGAATCCCAGGTGACGCAGTTGGAGGACACGCTGGCGGCTCTGGCCGACGAGGAGAAGGAGAAGACCGCGGCGCTCGAGGCCGAGCGCGGCAAGCTGACCCGCGCGGTGCTGGCGATGCAGCGCCTGTCGACCCAGCCGCCGGAGGCGCTGCTGTTCTCGACCGAGGCGCCGATCGACGCGGCACGCACCGCCAAGCTCCTGAGCCTGATCACGCCGGCGCTCGATGCGCGCGCCCGGGCGCTGCAGAGCGACCTCAACGAGCTGACCGAGATGCGCCAGGAAATGGCGCAGCGCCGCGACCAGCTCGCCTCCGCGGTCGAGAAGCTCGCCGGCGAGAATGCGAAGCTCTCGGCGCTGATCAACAAGAAAGCGGCGGTCCAGCGCTCGACCCTGGCCGAGAGCGCCGCCGCGCAGTCCAAGCTCGACAAGCTGGCGAGCCAGGCCAAGAACCTGCAGGACCTGGTCGACCGGCTGAACAAGGCCAAGGTGGAGACCGGCCCGGCCGAGCCCGCCGGCACGCCGCAGACCGCGTCCTTGTCACCGGATGTTACACAGCCGGCGCTGCCCGAGCGCCTGCAGCAGCCCGCGGGCTTCCGCAACTTCCCCGATCTCGCCCATCTCGGGCCGCAGAACACCGTGTTCGCCCCGGCGCGCGGCCGGATCGTGACGCATTTCGGCGATCCCACGGAAACCGGCGGCGCCTCGAAGGGGTTGGTGCTCGAAACCCGGCCGGGCGCCCAGGTCGTGGCCCCGTTCGACGGCCGAATCGCCTTCGAGGGACCGTTCCGATCCTACGGGCAAATATTGATCATCGAGCATGGCGGCGGCTATCATACCGTGCTCGCCGGGTTGGACCGGGTCGATGCCGTGGTCGGCCAATGGCTGCTGGCCGGCGAGCCCGTCGGTGTGATGGGAGCCGTCGGATCGACCGCCAGCGCGGCCACGGATACCGGTCGGCCGCGACTATATTTGGAGCTGCGCCGGGACGGGCAGCCGATCGATCCCGTCCCCTGGTTCGGCGCCGCCGAAGCAAAAGCCGTCAACAATAAAGGTCAGTGATCCGATGTTCCGCACTTCGCTCCTAGCCACCGCCGCATTGATCGGCGGCGTGGCGATCGGTGCCTTCGCCTTCCATCCGAACTTCGTCTCGGCGCAGTCCTCGAACCAGCAGGCCGC
>DASZYM010000513.1:0-3444 GCA_035545355.1 Dongiaceae bacterium | reverse complement strand
GTCCAATCCTTCGCCGTGGAATTCCACGAAGCGCCCCACCACGCCATGCGCGCGCAAGGCCGCCGCGACCGTGAGAGCGATATCGGCACCCGACACCGTCCGGTGTCGTCGCCCGACCAGTCGGCAGCCGGTGACCGCCGGTAATCCCATGAACTGTGCCTGCCCGAGCGCCACCGCCTCGGCTTCGATTCCCCCGACGCCCCAGCCGAGAATGCCCAGGGCATTGATCATCGTCGTGTGGCTGTCGGTGCCGATCACGATATCGGCCAGCACCAATCCGTCATCGCCGGCCGCCGGCATGATTCCGCGCGCCAGATGTTCCATATGGACCTGGTGGCAGATGCCGTTGCCGGGCGGAATGATGCGGAGATTGCCGAACGCCCGCTCGGCCCAGCGCAGGAAGCCGTAGCGCTCCCGGTTGCGCTCGAACTCGAGCCGCATGTTCTCGGCACGCGCCTCGGGCCGACCGGCGACATCCGCGGCCACCGAGTGATCGACGACCAGGTCGATCGGCACGGCGGAGTTGACGGTGTCCGGATCCTTGCCTTCGGCTGCCATCTTGTCGCGCAGCGCGGCGAGGTCGACCAGCATCGCGATCCCGGCGGTGTCGTGCGAGAGGATGCGGCAGGGCCGGAACGGAATTTCGCCCTCATCGGGGCGCCCCGCCAGCCAGGCGCGGAACGGCTCGAGATATTGCGGCTCGGCGCCTTCATGGACCAGCAGGTTCTCGAGCAGGATGGCGATGCCGCGCGGCAGCTTCGCCACGTCGATTTCGCTGGCGGCAAGATCGATGCACGTCCTGCCTGCCCCGAGCCCGATCCTCCGCAGTGTCGTTTGTCGCGCCATCAGGCCGCGGCCACGATCGGGTTGCTGAGCGTGCCGATCCCGTCGATGTCGATCTCGACGCGGTCGCCGGCGACCATGTCCCGGGTCGGGGAATCGGCGCCCATCCAGATCACGTCGCCGGGATGGAGCGTGATGAAGCGCGTGATCTCGCTGATATAGCGCGCCACGCCGAACACCATCTCGTTGGTTCGGAACTCCGCGACCTTGGCGCCGTTCAGCCGCACCCGCGTCACCAGCGTGTCGAGTTGGACGTCGGTCTCGATCCAGGGACCCATCGGCTTGAACGTGTCGCTGTTCTTCGCGCGCCAGAGCGTGCGGTCCGACGCCTGCCAGCTCCGCTCGCTCACATCGTTCCCGATCGTGTAGCCGAAGACGCAAGACAAGGCCTCGGCCTCCGAGAGATGCTTCGCGGTCTTGCCGATGACCGCCACCAGTTCAGGCTCGTACTGGATCTTGCCGGAGGATTCCTTCGGCACCACGATCGGCGCCTCATGGCCGATCAGGGCGTTGTTGGCGCGATAGCCGATATCCGCCTTGGCCGGCTTCTTCGCCTTGTCGGCGCCGATCTGGCCCACCATCTCGGCGGTGTGGCCCGCATAGTTCATTCCGGCCGCGTAGAAGGTGGGCGGTATCACCGGGGGCAGGAGCTGGACCTTGCCGAGCGCGATACGGCCGCGGCCGCGCTCATGCTTGCCGAACGGCGTTCCCTCGACGGGAACGATATCGTCGCCTTCGGCGATGCCGTAGCTGTCCTTCTGATCGTGTCGGTATCTGACCCAGCGCATGGCGGCCTTCCTGGAAAATGATCGCGAAAAGGGAGCTAGAATGCGAACCGGCTCATCCCGCCATCGACCGGGATGACCGTGCCGGTGATATATCCCGCGCGCGGCGAGGAGAGGAAGACGGCGAGATCGGCCAGCTCTTCGGGCTGGCCGAAGCGCTTCATGGGGATCTCCGCGTCGCAGAAGGCGCGGCGGGCTTCCTCGGTCGGATATTTGCGGTCGATCTGCTCGCTGCGGATCCGTCCGGGCTGCAGGCAGTTGACGGTGATGTTGTACTGCGCGAATTCCCGCGACAGGCCCTTCGACCATGCATGGATGGCCGCCTTCGCGGTCGAGGCGGCGTTGAAGCTGGCGGGTTCCGACGTGCCGGTCAGGTTGACGATGCGGCCGAAGCGGTTCTCGCGCATGCCCGGAACCAGCGCATGGGTGAGCTCGCGCAGCCGCCAGAAATTGAGGGTCATCCCTTCGTACCAGGCCTCTTTGGCGGCCTCGAAAGGCAGCGGGCGGCTGCCGCCCGCCGCATTGATCAGGATATCGACGCGGCCGAGCTGCTTGACGGCTTCCTCGGCCAGCCGCTCCGCCGCGCCGTCGACATAGAGGTCGTAGCCGATGACGCTCGCGAGGCGTCTGGCGGCGGGGAACTGCTTGGCGAGCTCGTCAAGCACGTCGGTGCGCCGCGCGGCGAGCGCCAGCGTGACGCCTTCTTCGGCGAGCCGCAGGGCGATGGTGCGACCCAACCCTTGACTGGCACCGGTGACCAGCGCCGTTCGCCCGGAGAGCTGCAGGTCCATATTGTTTCCTAGATGTAAAGTGGTATGACAACATAGCGAGCGGCATGGCGCAATGCAATGCCGCCGGCACGATACGCAAGCGCGCAACAGGTGTTGGTTCGATGACCGAAGTCGATTTCCTGGTCGTGGGCGGGGGCATTGTCGGGCTCTCCACGGCCATGCAGCTCATGGAGCGGTATCCCGGCCGATCGCTGGCACTGGTGGAAAAGGAGCCCGCGCTTGCGACGCATCAGACCGGCCGGAACAGCGGCGTCATCCATGCCGGCGTCTATTACGCGCCGGGCAGCCTCAAGGCGCGCTTCTGCCGCGAGGGTGCGGAGGAGACGATGCGCTTCTGCCTTGCGCATGACATCCCGTTCGAGCAATGCGGCAAGCTGGTCGTCGCGACTTCCGAAAGCGAGTTGGCGCGCCTCAAGGTCCTGTTCGAACGTGCCGGGCTCAACAGGCTGAACGTGCAGTGGCTGGACGCGGCGGAGTTGCGGGCGCGCGAGCCCTATGTGCGGGGCGTCGCCGCGGTGCTGGTCCCGGAAACCGGCATCACCAGCTATACCGCGATCGCCGAGGCCATGGCGAAGACCATCCAGGGCAAGGGCGGGCTCGTCTCGCTCGGCGAGGCGGTCCTCGCCGTCGGCGAGGATTCCGCCGGCGTGACGGTCGAGACGGGGAAGCGGACGATCCGGGCGGCGAATGTGGTCTTTTGCGCCGGACTGATGGCCGATCGGATGGCGCGGATGTGCGGTCTTGGAGAGGACTTCCGCATCGTCCCGTTCCGCGGCGAATATTATCGCCTGGCCGAGCGACGGAACGGCGTCGTGGAGCATCTGATCTATCCCGTGCCGGATCCCGAAATGCCGTTCCTGGGAATCCACCTGACACGCATGATCTCCGGCTGCGTCACGGTGGGGCCCAATGCGGTGCTTGCTCTGGCCCGCGAAGGCTATGGCTGGTCCGACGTCAGCGGGTCCGATCTCCTCGATATGGCGCGGTTCCCGGGCTTCTGGCGTCTGATCACGCGATACGCCCGG
>DASZYM010000512.1:0-7483 GCA_035545355.1 Dongiaceae bacterium | reverse complement strand
CGATCCGCGACGCCATCCGCGCCAAGGCGCTGGAGCTCGGCTTCGACGCGGTCGGCTTCGCCAAGGCCGAGCTCGCGGTCGAAGCGCAGGACAACCTGCGCGATTTCATCGCCCAGGGCCTGCATGGCGAAATGGATTGGATGCCGGCCAAGGCCGATCGCCGCGCCGATCCCAAGGTGCTCTGGCCGGAGGCGCGCAGCGTTGTCGTGCTCGGCCTCAATTATGGGCCGGAGCGCAATCCCCTCGAGGAAGAGAACCAGGCGCGCATCTCCGTCTATGCGCGGCATCGCGATTACCATGATGTCCTGAAGAAGCGGCTGAAAGCGCTGGCGCGCTGGATCGCCGACACCCACAAGACCGAGGTGAAGGTCTTCGTCGATACCGCGCCGGTGATGGAGAAGCCCTTGGCGCAGGCGGGCGGCATCGGCTGGCAGGGCAAGCACACCAATCTCGTCTCGCGCGACCTCGGCTCGTGGCTGTTCCTGGGCGAGGTCTTCCTCGCCATCGATCTTCCGGCCGATGCGGCGGAGACCGATCATTGCGGCGAATGCCGGCGCTGTCTCGATGCCTGCCCGACCCGGGCCTTCACCGCGCCCTATCGCATCGATGCGCGGCGCTGCATCTCCTATCTCACCATCGAGCATAAGGGACCGATCCCCCACGACCTGCGTCCCCTCATCGGCAATCGCATCTATGGCTGCGACGATTGCCTGGCGGTCTGTCCCTGGAACAAGTTCGCCAAGGCGGCCTCGGCGCCGGAGCTCCGCGCCCGGGCCGACCTCGCCGCCCCCGCGCTCGCGGAGCTCGCGGGCCTGAGCGCCGCCGCGTTCCGCCAGCTTTTCTCGGGCTCGCCGATCAAGCGGATCGGCCGCGACCGGTTTCTGCGCAACGTGCTGATCGCCATCGGCAACCGGGGCGAACGCGGACTAATCCCCGCGGTCGAGCGTTGTCTCAGCGACCCCGCGCCGCTGGTGCGGGGAACCGCGGTCTGGGCTCTCGGGCAGCTCCTGGATGCCGCCACGTTCAAGGCCCGGGCAGCCGCCACGGCGGAAGCCGACCCGGCGGTCCAGGCAGAATGGGCTGCGGGCCTGTTGGAACGTTAAGGTTAACCTCGCACGGGCGTGTAGGGGCGCGTCCCTCCCGTTGCTTGAGGCTCGGCCGGATTCGCCTATAATTTGGCCAATTCTCCCTATCGTTGCAGGACTTGGCGGCCATGTTGAGGTCCTTGATACGGCTTTCGCCGAAAGCGCTGGGCATCGTGTGTGCCGGCCTGCTCGGCGCATCGGCACTCGCACAAAGTGCAACGGCCGAACCGCGGGTGGCGCTGGTCATCGGAAACTCGGCCTATCAGGGCGATCTTCCCGCTCTGCCCAATCCGGCCAACGACGCCAAGCTGATGTCCAAGACCTTGAAGAGCGTCGGCTTCGACGTGATCGAGGCGGAGAATGCCAGCCAGATGCAGATGAAGAAGGCGATCGCCGCCTTCGGCGACAAGCTCGCCGCCGCCGGTCCGACCGCGACCGGCCTCTTCTTCTATGCCGGGCATGGCCTGCAGGTCTCGGGCGAGAATTATCTGATCCCGGTCGATGCGCAGATTGCGAAGGAGGCAGATGTCGACCTTGCGGCGGTCTCGACCACCTCGGTCATGAAGCAGATGGATTTCGCCGGCAGCGCGGTCAACATCGTCATCCTCGATGCCTGCCGCAACAACCCGCTCTCCAACGGCAGCCGCGGCATGAGCCGCGGCCTCGCCGAGATCACCGCCCGGCCGCGCGGCAGCTTCGTCGCCTATTCGACCGCGCCGGGCTCGGTCGCCCAGGACGGCGACGGCGCCGACAGCCCCTACACCACCGCCTTGGCCGCGACCCTGACCAAGCCGGGCCTCTCCATCGGCGACGTGTTCCAGGAAGTGCGCAGCAAGGTGCTGGCCGCCACCGGCCAGCAGCAGACGACGTGGGATTCGTCGTCGCTCACCGGCCAGTTCTATTTCACCCCGGCGACCGCGACCGCGAGCGCGACCCCGGACGCGGCGCCGGCGCAGCCCGCCGTTCCGGCTTCGGTGCAGCCCAAAGCGGACAATGCGGCGGTGGACGAGCTTGCGACCGAGAAGTCCTATTGGGACTCGGTCAAGGACAGCAACGATCCCGAGGAAGTGCAGCTCTACCTGAACAAGTATCCCAAGGGCTACTTCGTCGATCTGGCGAATGCCCGGCTTCAGGAGCTGCAGAAGACGCAGACTGCGAGCGTCACGCCCACGCCCGCACCGGCTCCGTCCACCGGCATCCAGCACGACACGCAACAGCCGCCGGCACCGGCGCCGGAAGTGGCGATCATCGCCCTCAACCAGACGGTCTATGCGACCGGCGACGGCCGGATGCGGGCCGCGCCCGACGGGCGGGCCTCGCTCATCACGTCCTTTCCGCCGAATGCCGAGCTGACGGCGACCGGGCGCACCAGCGACGGCAAGTGGTGGCGCATCGCCTTGGCCAGCGGCCAGGTCGGCTACATGCATCGCAGCGTGGTCTCGGAGCAGCCGGTCCAGACGGCGGCCGCGCCGCAGCAGGCCCAGCCGGCCGTCGTGGCGCCGGCCGACAACGCGATGTCGGATCCCAATGCCGTCGTGATGATCGATGGCGGCCAGCCGGCCCAGAGCAACGCCGGCTCCAATGCCGTGACCGCCCAGCAGGCGCAGCAGCTCGCCAATGCCGCGCAGAATCCGCAGGCCATGGGCAACCAGGCGCTGAACGGCTTCATCACCGGCCTGAGCCAGCTCGTCGCCGGCAGCGGGCAGCAGATGCCGACGCCGAACACCGACACGCGCATGCAATTCGCCGCCTATAACCACCCGGTCACGGTGCGCCCCGGTGCGGTGGTGCTGAACAGTCCTGGCAACGGCCAGCCGATCGCACAAGTCTCGCGGCTGACCCAGCTCACCGCCAGCGCGCGGACCAGCGATGGGGCCTGGTATGCCGTCGTGTTGCCCAACGGCAATACCGGCTACCTGGCCGCCAACTGGGTCCAGCGCTAGGCGGTCCCGCGGCGGCAGCGACGGAGAGCAGGGCTTGCGCCGTTACCGACCGGATCTGAAAAGCACGACGCTCTGGCTGGGCGCTTTCATGGCGGTCCTGATGGCCGCCTTCGCCGCGTCCGCCGAGCCGCGGGTCGCGTTGGTGATCGGCAACTCGCATTATGGCGGCGATCTCGGCCTGCTGCCCAACCCGGTCAATGATGCCAAGCTGATCGCCGGCACCTTGCGCAAGGTCGGCTTCGACGTGGTCGAGGTGGAGGATGCCGACCAGCAGGCGATGAAGCGGGCGATCGTCGATTTCGGCGACAAGCTCAGCAGCGCCGGGGCCGGCGCCACCGGCCTCTTCTACTATGCCGGCCACGGCATCCAGTCCGGTGGCGAGAACTACCTCATCCCGATCCATGCCGCTTTGCGCAAGGCCTCCGACGTCGATATCGAGGCCGTGCCGGTCGATCTGGTGCTGAAGCAGATGGATTTCGCGCAGAGCTCGGTCAACATCGTGATCCTCGATGCCTGCCGCAACAATCCGATGGCCGAGAGCGGCCGCGGCATCACCCGCGGCCTGGCGGAGATCAAGACCAAGCCGGTCGGGAGCTTCATCAGCTATTCGACTTCGCCCGGCGAGGTCGCCGAGGACGGCAATGGCGGGAACAGCCCGTATTCCGAGGCCCTGGCGCGGGCGATCCTGCAGCCCGGGCTCGATCTGGCCGACGTGTTCCGCAAGGTCCGCAAGGACGTGCTGAAGGCGACCAACCAGAAGCAGGTGCCCTGGGATTCCTGGTCGCTCACCGATCCCTACTACTTCATCCCGCCGAGCGCGACGCCGCAGGCGCTTGCCGGGCCGGGCCCCGCGGTCAATCCGCCCGGGGCCGCGCCGCAAGCGGGCGGCGTCGATCCCAAGCAGCTCGATCTCACCTACTGGACGTCGATCCAGAACAGCACGGATCCCGCCGACTACCAGGCCTATCTCGATCAGTTTCCCGACGGCGTCTACGCGAAGCTCGCGGCCAACCGGCTGAAGGCGATGGGCAGCTTCACCACCCAGAGTGCGGAGAACGACCGCGCGGTTCCCGAGCAGGCTCCCAGCGCGGCCGACGGCACGCTGGTCTTCACCGCGACCGACCGCTTCGTCACTACGCGGGAGAAGGCGACGCTCTATACCGCGCCCGCGGAGACGTCGGATATCATCGCCAAGCCGGTCGCCGGCCTCGCGGTCCGCGCCTCGGGCCGTTCGCCGGACGGCGGCTGGTGGCAGCTCAGCCTGCCGAACGGGCGCACCGCCTATGCCAAGGCCGCCGATATCGACGAACAGACCGACGCCCCGGCGCCGGTGCAGCAGACGGCCCAGGCCGATGCCTCGCCTGCGGGCGATCAGGCGGCGGCGGCCGATGCGCCGTCGCAGGACCCGGCCGCCAAGCAGTATTTCGATCTCGGCCAGGTCCTGCTGGACCAGGGCGACCTCAAGGGCGCCCGCGATGCCTTCGACAAGGCCGTGTCGCGCGATCCGAAAAACGCACAGGCGGTGCTTCGGCGCGGTCAGGCGGCGCTGATGCTGGGCGATCTCGATCCGGCGCAGGCCGATTTCGATCAGGCGACCGCGATCGATCCCCATGCGCTCGAAGCCTATGGCTTCCAGATGCTGGGGCGCATGGAATCGGGCGACGCCACCGCGGCCGCGGTCGCCGCGGACCAGGCCCAGCAGGTCGAGCCGACGTTCTGGTCGGTGACGGCGATCGCCGCCTATTATCTCGCCGGCAAGCTGCCGGATGCGCAGTCCATGGCCGAGCGCGTGATGCGGGACGCGCCCGACGACGCGCGGAGCTGGATCTGGCAGTCGCTGGTGCTGCGGGCCCAGGGCAAGGACGGCGAGGCCGCCGATCTCCTGGCGAGCAGCATCGACAATATCGGCAACCGCGACTGGCCGGTGCCGGTCATCGAATGGATGCAGGGCAAGCGCACGCCGGAACGGCTTCTGGTCGCGGCCAAGGCCGGCGATCCGGCGACCGCGCTGCGCCAGGTCTGCGACGCCGATTTCTATCTCGGCGAGGCGGCCTATGCGAATGGCGACCGTGCCGCGGCGGAGAAGTATCTCGGCCAGGCGGTCGACGCCAAGGCGCCGGATCTTCTCACCTATGCCGCCGCGAAAGCCCTGCTGGCGAAAATGGCGCACGAATGACAGAGTGTCGTCCCCGCAATTGTCGGAGCGAGCGCGTCATGGGATCACGGCCGGCGAACCTGCTCATCGGGCTCTGCCTCGCTTTCGCAGTCCCGGCGCTGGCGCCGGCGGGCGCTGCGGCGGATTCGGGCGATGCCCCGCCGCAGATCGCCCAGGCCAGCAGCGAGCTCGACGACTGGAACGCGATCAAGGACAGCAAATCGGCCGCCGATTATCAGACCTATCTCAACAAATATCCGAACGGCGCCTTCGCCGATCTCGCCAAGCTGAGGATCAAGCAATACGGGGCGGCACCGGCCGCGACGCCCACCGCCGCGCCGGCAGCCGATCCGCAGATGGCGGAGGTCAATGACTGGAACGCGATCAAGAACAGCAAGAGCGCCGCGGATTTCGAATCCTTCCTGAAGAAGTATCCCAACGGCAATTTCGCCGAGCTCGCCAATCTGCGGCTGAAGGATCTCAACGCCGTGGCCCAGCCCACGGCGGCGGCACCCGTGGCGGCACCGGCGCAGACGACCGCTCCTGCGCCGGTGGCGGCGCCGGCATCGCAAACGCCAGCGGCCGTGCCCGCGCCCGCGATGCCGGCCTTCGAGGATGCGAGCCTCAAGCTCTATGCCCGGAGCGGCGCGCGTCTCCGCGCCGCGCCCGACAAGAATGCGGAGGTGCTGAGCAAGCTCGCGACCAATACCGAGCTCGACATCACCGGTCGCAGCGCCGATGGCGACTGGCTGCGCGTCGCGATGCAGAGCGGCACCGGCTATCTCGCCGCCAGCGCCGCGAGCGAGAAGCCGATCGCCATCGCGCCCGCCAAGCCGAAGAACACCACGCCGCCGGCGCCCGCTCTGCCCGACGACCAGGCCTGCAAGCTCGATTCCGCTGCGGCGCCCAACGACCGGGTCACCGCCTGCGAGCATCTGGTGGCCAAGGCCGGTTCCGATCAGGACAAGCTGGCGGCGCTCAACAATCTCGCCGCCGCCTTGGACGTCGCGCAGCGCACCGACGAATCGATCCGCAAATACGAGCAGGCGGCGGCCTTGGCGCCGAACGATCCCACCATCTACTACCGGCTCGGCCTGGTGCGGCTGGAGCAGGACCGCTTCCCCGAGGCGCGGGCCGCCTTCGACAAGGCGGCAATGCTCGACAACAAGAATCCCGATTACGTCTTCCAGCGCGGCATTGCCGCCGCGGGCTTCGGCGATTTCGCCAAGGCGCGCGACGAGGTGAAGCGCGCGCTCCTCAGCAAGGAGACGATGGAATACTACCAGACCCTCGGCGAATACGAGATGGCGCTGGGCGAGCCCGATGAGGTGAAGACGGCGCTGGAGCGCGGCCGCAAGGTCGAGCCGAAGGCGGCCTCGCTCACTCTCGCCGCGCTCGACTACTACACCGGCAATCTCGCTCTCGCCTTGCCCGAGGCGGAGACCGCGGCCAATGCCGGCGAGTCCCCTTATGCGCCGGCCTGGCAGGCTCTGGTGCAGAAGGCCAAGGGCGATGCCGCCGGCGCCGCGCAGACGCTCGAAGCCGCACGCGGCGTGCTGGGCAAGGAATGGCCGGCGCCGATCTACGATTACCTCGCCGGCAAGATCTCCGAGAGCAAGCTTACGACCAGCGCCAAGACCAGCGACCGCACCGCCTTCGCCGAGCGCCTCTGCATCGCCAAGTTCTTCGCCGGAGAATGGGCCTTCCTCGGCGGCGACACCGATCAGGCGCGCGCTTTGCTGCAGGATTCGACCGGCACCCAGGCCTTCTACCGGCTGGAATTCGCCGCCGCCAAAGGGCGCCTCGCCCATATGACGAAATAGGCAAGATGCGCCGGGCGATGCGACAGACCGGATTTGCATCGCTCATCGGCGCCTTCGTCCTCGGCCTCTGCGTCGCGGTCGCGCCCGCGATCGCCGAGCCGCGCGTCGCGCTGGTGATCGGCAATTCGAATTACGGCGGCGAGATCGGCAACCTCGCCAACCCGGTCAACGATGCGAAGCTCATCGCCAAGACCCTCCGCGGATTGGGCTTCGACGTGGTCGAGGTGGAGAACGCCGACCAGAACGCGATGAAGCGGGCGATCGTCGATTTCGGCGACAAGCTCGGCACGGCGGGATCGGACGCGACCGGCCTGTTCTACTACGCCGGCCACGGGTTGCAGGTGCAGGGCGAGAATTTCCTGATTCCGGTCAAGGCCCGGATCGACCGTGAATCCGATGTCGATGTCGAGGCGGTCTCCGCCGATCTCGTGCTGAAGCAGATGGACTTCGCGCAGAGCGCCGTCAACATCGTGATTC
>DASZYM010000511.1:0-1585 GCA_035545355.1 Dongiaceae bacterium | reverse complement strand
CGCGGCCAGCGCGTCGAATGTCACGCTGTTCGCATCGACCGGCAGCGCACCGAAGGCGCTCATGGAGTCGATCAGCAGCTTGCGGCCGGCTTCGGCCACGACCTGCGAGACTTCGGCGATCGGGTTCAGGATGCCGGAGGTAGTCTCGCAATGGACGATGGCGACATGGGTGATCGCCTTGTCGGCGGCGAGCGTGTCGCGGACCTTCGCCGGATCCACCGGCTGGTCCTCGGCCCATTCCAGAATCGCGGTCGCACGGCGCGCATATTCGCAGATCTTGGCCATGCGCTTGCCATAAGCGCCGTTGATCAGGATCAGCAGCTTGTCCTTGGGCCCGACGAAGGAAGTCAGCATCGCCTCGACGGCGAAGGTGCCGCTGCCCTGCATCGGCACGCAGGTGAAGTCCTTGCCGCCGTCGATCAGCGCCACCAGGCGCTGGCGCATGCGGTTGTTGATGGCGACGAACTTGGCGTCGCGCGAGCCCCAATCGTGCAGCATCGCCTGCTTCACCGTGAGCGAGGTGGTGAGCGGGCCGGGGGTGAGCAGCCAGGGATCGTGTGCGGGCGCCATGTGTGTTTCTCCGGGGGTTCGTCCTATGCCTGGATTATCTGATAGGCCCGTACTATAAATCCAATCGTTAGCAGTTATATGACCTATAGGTCGGACCTATCCTGTCATGACCATCAGCCAGAGCCAGCTCAGGGCCTTCCACGCGGTCGCGACCGAAGGCAGTTTTACCAAGGCTGCCAATAACTTGAACGTCACCCAGCCGACCCTCTCCGGCCAGGTGCGGGCGCTGGAGGAACGCTACGGCGTCCGGCTGTTCGACCGCCGCCGGCGCAAGATCGAGGTCACCGATATCGGCAAGCAGCTCCTGGACATCACCTGGCGCCTGTTCAACCTGGAGATCGAGGCCGAACAGGTGCTGACCGCGGCCAAGGGGCTGAAGCGCGGGCATCTGCGGATCGGCGCCGACGCGCCCTATCATTCGATCCCGTTCCTGGCCCTGTTCAACCGCCGCTATCCGAACCTGCGCCTCTCGATGTCCATCGGCAATTCCTCGAAGCTGCAGGAGGATCTGCTGGACCAGAGCTGCGATGTCGCCATCGCCGCCAACGTGAACCCCGACCCGCGGATCCACGCGATCTCGTTTCGCCAGGATCAACTGATCGCCTTCGTCGACCGCACCCATCCCTGGGCCAAGCGCCGGCGGATCAAGATCGCCGAGCTCGCGGGGCGGCGCCTCGTGCTGCGCGAGCCCTCCTCCACCACGCGGCAATGCTTCGACCGCGCCATGAACGCGGCCGGGATCAAGACCGGCGAGGTGCTGGAGATCGGCAGCCGCGAGGCGATCCGCGAGGCGGTCGCGGCGGGCTTGGGCATCGGCATCGTCGCCCGCGCCGAGTTCGGCGACGACATGCGCCTCAAGGCGCTGGAATTCGAGGGGCCGGTCATGGCCTCGACGGAATACGTGGTCTGCCTCGCCGATCGGAAATCGACGCCGCTGGTCAAGGCGTTCCTGGACATCGTGCTGGAAACCGTCGCCATCGAGCGGAGCAAGCGATGAAGCGGCTGTTGCCGGCAC
>DASZYM010000510.1:0-1877 GCA_035545355.1 Dongiaceae bacterium | reverse complement strand
CTGCAATACCGCAACGGCGACGGCGATGCGGCCGCTGCAGCAGGTCTGGCTGCCGGCGCATCATCCCCGCCGCCGCGTGCTCGGCATCATCGCGCCCATGGTCGAGGAGATCGCCCGCACGCCCTGGCATTCCAAGGCGGGCCCCGACGAGGCGAAGCGGCCGGCCGAGACCGTCGGTATCTTCGCGACGCAAGCCACGGTCGAGAGCGGCTTCTACCCGCATGAGATCGCGCTCCGCGCGCCCAATACACGCGTGGTGCAGGAGGCCTGCCGCGACCTGGCCGGCATGATCGAGGCCGGCGCTTCGGACGACATGATCCGGCCGGTGGTCGAGCGGCATGTGGCGGCTTTGCTGCAGGCGCTGGGCGGATGCGCGCCGGACAAGGCGGTGCTCGGCTGCACCCACTTCCCGCTGATCGAGCATCTCTTCCGCGCGGCTTTACCGCCGGAGACCCGGCTCCTCAGCCAGCCGGCGCGCGTCGCGGCGGCACTCGTCGCCTATCTCTTCCGCCATCCCGAGATGAAGGACTTCGCCCGCACCGCCACGGAGCCGCTCTGCCTCACCACTGGCGATGCCGAGCGCGTCACGGCGCTTGCCAGCCGATTCTACGGTCGGCATCTTCGATTCCAGCCGGCCGAGTCGACGCTGGCGGAGGGAGAGCTGCTGCAGAATGCGTGAGATCGTCCTCGACACCGAAACCACCGGCTTCGACCATATGAACGGCGACCGGGTGGTCGAGATCGGCTGTATCGAGCTCGAGAACCACATCCCGACCGCGCGGCACTTCCATGTCTATCTCAACCCGGAACGGCCGATGCCGCAGGCCGCCTTCCAGATCCACGGCCTCAGCGACCAGTTCCTGGCCGACAAGCCGAAATTCGCCGAGATCGCCGACAAGCTGCTCGAATTCATCGGCGATGCGCCGCTGGTCGCCCATAACGCCGAGTTCGACATCCGATTCCTCAGCGCGGAATTGAAGCGGCTGGGCAAGTCGGAGATCGAGCTGCATCGCGCGACCGACACGGTGCAGATCGCGCGGCGCAAATTCCCCGGCTCGCCCGCCAGCCTCGATGCGCTCTGCAAGCGCTTCGGGGTCGATAATTCGAACCGCACCCTGCACGGCGCGCTGCTCGACGCGCAGCTCCTGGCCGAGGTCTATCTCGAGCTGCTGGGCGGCCGTCAGGCCGGTCTCGGCTTTGCCGTGGAGAGCGAGGTCGAGGTGGTGGTCGCCGATCTCGACTTCACCGGCGGCAGGCGCGGGCCGTCGCAAGGGATCGAGCTCCCGGTCCGCCCGCCGCGCCCGCATCTGGCGAGCGCCGAGGAACTGGCCGCGCACCAGGCCTTCATCGCCAAGCTCAAAGACGCGATCTGGCTGAAGACTTAGCCAAACCGTTGGCTATTACGCCTTGGCCTTGCCGGCGTCTTGTTCCTGCGCGGCTTTGATCGCTTCCTGCAGATCGGGCTGACGGTCGCGGTAGAGCTGCACGAAGTCCACCGGGTTGATGAAGAGCGGCGGGAAGCCGCCGGCCTGGACCGCCGCCGCGATGAGCTGGCGCGAGAACGGGAAAAGCAGCCGCGGCGCCTCGATCATGATCAAGGGCAGCATGTGCTCCTGCGGCACCCGGCCGATGCGGAAGATCCCGGCATACTCGCTCTCGACCACATAGACCGAGGTATCGCCGATCTTGGCCTCGGCGGCGAGGAACAGCGAGACCTCGATGTCCGGCGGGGTCATCGGTTTCACCCGCACATCGACCCGGATGAAGCCGGTCGGCATCTCGGTCAGCGGCTTGAATCCCTCGGCGGCGTTCGGGTTCTCGAAGGAGAAGTCCTTCAGATACTGGTGAACGACGGTCAGCGGGGCGCCGGACTGAGC
>DASZYM010000509.1:0-8635 GCA_035545355.1 Dongiaceae bacterium | reverse complement strand
CACGTCGGCCGCCGGGACGCCGGTCATCGCCTCGGTCGCTTCCGGCGAGTTGCGCGGCTCGGAGACGAAGGCGCGCCAGAGGGCGAAGTCCTCGGGCTCGCAGCGCTCCTTCACATAGGCCTCGTTGATCAGCCCCTCGGTCGCGATCACATGCGCCAGCGCGTTGACCATGGCGACGTTGGTGCCGGGCTTCAGCGCCAGGTGATGGTCGGCCTGGAAATGCACGCCTTTCACCAGGTCGATGCGCCGGGGATCGATCACGATCAGCCGCGCACCCTCGCGCAGGCGCCGCTTCATGCGGCTGCCGAAGACCGGATGCGCATCGGTCGGGTTGGCGCCCATGACCAGGATGACGTCGGACTTCATCACGGAATCGAAGGTCTGGGTGCCGGCCGAGGTCCCGAGCGTGGTGCCGAGGCCGTAGCCGGTCGGCGAGTGGCAGACCCGGGCGCAGGTATCGACGTTGTTGTTGCCGAAGGCGGCGCGGACCATCTTCTGGACCAGATAGGTCTCCTCGTTGGTGCAGCGCGAGGAAGTGATGCCGCCGATGGCGCCGCGGCCGTATTTCTCCTGGATCCGCTTGAACTCGGAGGCGGCGTGGTTGATCGCCTGCTCCCAGGAGACTTCCTGCCAGGGATCGGTGATCTTGGCGCGGATCATCGGCTTGGTGATGCGGTCCTTGTGGGTCGCATAGCCCCAGGCGAAGCGGCCCTTCACGCAGGAATGGCCGTGGTTCGCGTCGCCGTCCTTGTACGGCATCATGCGCACCACCTCGGTGCCGCGCATCTCGGCCTTGAAGTTGCAGCCCACCCCGCAATAGGCGCAGGTGGTGACGACACTGTGCTCCGGCTGGCCGGCCTCGATGACGCTCTTCTCCATCAGGGTCGCGGTCGGGCAGGCCTGGACGCAGGCGCCGCAGGAGACGCATTCGGAGGCGAGGAAGTCCTCATCCTGGCTGGCCGCGACGGTCGAGCCGAAGCCGCGGCCCTGGATGGTGAGGGCGAAAGTGCCCTGCACTTCCTCGCAGGCGCGCACGCAGCGCGAGCAGACGATGCATTTCGAGGGATCGAAGGTGAAATACGGGTTGCTCTCGTCCTTCGTCGAATCGAGGTGGTTCTCGCCGGCATAGCCGTAGCGCACCTCGCGCAGGCCCACGGCGCCCGCCATGTCCTGCAGCTCGCAATCGCCGTTGGCCGCGCAGGTCAGGCAGTCCAGCGGGTGATCGGAGATGTAGAGCTCCATCACGTTGCGGCGGAGCTTGGCGAGCTTCGGGGTCTGGGTCTTCACCTTCATGCCGGGCTCGACCGGCGTGGTGCAGGAGGCCGGCGTGCCGCGGCGGCCCTCGATCTCGACCAGGCAGAGGCGGCAGGAGCCGAACGGCTCCAGGCTGTCGGTGGCGCAGAGCTTCGGGATCTGGAAGCCGATCTCGGAAGCGGCGCGCATCACCGAGGTGCCCTGCGGCACGGTGACGGTGATGCCGTCGACCTCCAGCGTCACCTGCTTCTCGGCGGTGCGCTCGGGCGTGCCGTAATCCTTTTCCTTGATCAGGCTCAGCGCCTCGCTGTTCGGCGCGACGGGATTGGTGACGGGTGCGTTCATGGGATCCTCCCTCGGCCGGGCCGCTATTCGGCGGCCTTGCGGCTGGGTTTGTCGAAATCCTCGGGGAAGTGGCGGATGGCACTCTGCCCCGGGAAGGGCGTCAAGCCGCCCAAGGCGCAAAGCGATCCGTCCACCATGGTCTCGCAGAGATCGTCGAGCAGCCGCAGGTTCTTCTCGCGCTTCTCGCCGGCGATGATCCGGTCGATCACCTCGACGCCTCGGGTCGAGCCGATGCGGCAGGGCGTGCACTTGCCGCAGCTTTCCGCCGCGCAGAACTCCATCGCGAAGCGCGCCTGCTCCGCCATGTCGACGGTATCGTCGAACACGACCAGGCCGCCATGGCCGAGCATCGCCTTCTTCGCCGCGAAGGCCTCGTAATCCATCGGCGTGTCGAGCTCGCCGGCCGGGAGATAGGCGCCCAACGGGCCGCCGACCTGCACCGCGCGCACCGGGCGGCCGGAGAGCGTGCCGCCGCCGAAATCGTGGACCAGCTCCTTCAAGGTGATGCCGAAGGCCTTCTCGACCAGGCCGCCCTGCTTGATGTTGCCGGCGAGCTGGAACGGCTGGGTGCCGCGCGAGCGGCCCATGCCGTAATTCTTGTAGAAGGCGGCGCCGTCATCGAGGATGACCGGCACGCTGGTGAAGGAGAGCACGTTGTTGACCACGGTCGGCTTGCCGAACAGGCCCTTCAGCGCCGGCAGCGGCGGCTTCGGGCGGATCACGCCGCGCTTGCCTTCCAGACTCTCCAGCAGCGAAGTCTCCTCGCCGCAGATATAGGCGCCGGCGCCCAACCGCGTCTCGAGCATGAAGCTTTTGCCCGAGCCCGCGATGTTGCTGCCGAGATAGCCCGCGTCGCGGGCCGCCTCGATCGCGCGGTTCATCTGGCGGAAGGCGATCGGATATTCCGAGCGGATATAGATGAAGCCCTTGGTGGCGCCGACCGCGAGGGCCGCGATGGTCATGCCCTCGATCAGGAGCAGCGGGTCGCCTTCCATGATCATGCGGTCGGCGAAGGTGCCGCTGTCGCCCTCATCGGCGTTGCAGACGACGTACTTCTGGTCCGCTTGCGCTTCCGAGACCGTCTTCCACTTGATGCCGGTCGGGAAGCCGGCGCCGCCGCGGCCGCGCAATCCGGATTCCGTCACCTCGGCGACGATCTGCGCCGGCGCGAGCCCGAGCGCCTTGTTGAGGCCGCGGAAGCCGCCATGGCTGCGATATTCCGGAACCGAGAGCGGATCGGTGATGCCGCAGCGGGCGAACATCAGCCGCTCTTGATTCTTGAGATAGGGGTGCTCTTCCGGCTTGCCGATGCGCAAAGCATGCGGGCGGCCGTTGAGGAAATCGGCCTCGAACAGGCCGGCGACGTCGCCGGGCGAAACCGGCCCGTAGGCGACGCGGCCTTCCGGCGTCGTCACCTCGACCATCGGCTCCAGCCAGAGCATGCCGCGCGAGCCGTTGCGCACGATCTCGATCTCGCGCTGTCTCTCGCGCGCGATCCGCTCGATGGCGCGCGCCACCTTGTCGGCGCCGCAGGCCACCGCCGTGGTATCGCAGGGGATATAGACGCGCACTTGTGCACCCTGGGCCGTCATTCCGCGGCCTCCTTGCGCCCGGCTTCGGCCTCGCGCATCAGCGCGTCCAGCTTCTCCGGGTTGAGGCGGCCATAGGTCTCGCCGTCGATCAGCGCCGAGGGCCCCGCGGCGCAATTGCCGAGACAGTAGATGGCGCCCAAGGACCAGCGGCCGTCGGGTGTCTCGTGATGAACGTCGATGCCGAGCTTCCGCTTCACATGCGCCTCGAGGGCACGGGCGCCGCTGGCCTGACAGGCTTCGGCGCGGCACAGGTGCAGCGCGTGGCGCGCCGGCGGGGTGCGACGGAAGTCGTGATAGAAGGTGATGACGCCGTGCACCTCGGCGCGGCTGAGGTTGAGCGCGGCGGCGAGGTCCGGCACGGCCGCGTCATCGACATAGCCGAAGCGATCCTGCAAGGCATGCAGCATCGGGATCAGCGCGCCGTCGAGGCCGCGATAGGATTCGATGATCCGGCGCGCTTCCGCGGAATCCCAGCCGGATTCGGCCCCTGGTTTTCCCCCGGAATGTCCCCCTGGGCTCGGCGTCGACATGGCAGCGGCAACTCCCGGAAATCAGAAAAAAATGTGGGCCTTCAAGCGGTTGAGGTCAAGACAATGGATCGCATGCTTTGATAAGCAAAACTTATCAAGCTGATAGGCAAGAGATTGATAAACCACTCCCGATCGCGGCCATTGCCGGGTTGCGACATCATATAGAGCGGCCACGCCAGCAGGGCCATTCCGTGTCCGGGTCTGACTCCGAAAATTAACCATTAGCTAAGGCGCATAGGCCTAGCTTCTGCGGACACGGACAATTTTCCTCAAAGAGCAGGTAATGACCCTTACGATCGCGCGCAAGCTCCTGGGCGGCTCGGCGACCAATGTCGTCCTCCTGCTCATCGTGGCCGGCCTCGGCATCACGACCATCAACGAGATGCGGCACATGCAGGACGAAGGCGCCGATGCGTTCCGCGCCGCGATCAGCAGCACCGAAGGCGCGGGGCTCGGGGCCGGGCTCTACGAGATCATCGCCGATGCCGAGATCAACCGGCAGCTCGACCAGACCGCCAAGGACTGGGGCGACGCCAAGCAGGCGGCCGAAGCCAAATTCGACGAGATCGCCAAGGCGGCCGATACCGACGGCGAGCGCGCCGATCTCGGGACCGCCAAGGACGCCTATGCCAAGCTGGTCGCCCTGTTCGAGCAGCAGATGCTGCCCAAGCTGAAAGCGACCGACGGGCTGAGCCCGGAGATCCGCGATCTCGACGGCGAGATCGACGACCAGGTCGGCGCGCTGGCCGGCGCCCTCAGGAAATTCCGCGACGCCAACGTCGCCGCCGCGGACCAGAACGACGACGCATTCGACGCCCATGGCCGCATCGTCAGCGCCTGGATCATCGGCATCAGCATCGCCGCGGTGATCCTGGCGCTCGGCATCGCCTTCGGGCTGGCCCGCGCCATCACCCGCCCGATCAAGGCGATGACCGCCGCGATGGGCCGGCTGGCCAAGGGCGACATGGCGACCGACATCCCTGGCACCGAACGCAAGGACGAGATCGGCGAGATGTCCCAGGCGGTCCGGGTCTTCAAGGACAGCATGGTGGAGGCGGAACGCCTCCGCGCCGAGCAGGAGCAGCAGAAGATCGAAGCCGCCGCCCAGCGCAAGGCGGACATGCACCGCCTGGCCGACGATTTCGAGGCCGCCGTGGGCGCCGTGGTGAAGACCGTCGCCTCGGCCGCGACCGAGCTTAGGAGCTCGGCCGAGACCATGAGCTCGATCGCCGAGGAGACCAACCGCCAGGCCCAGGCCGTGGCTTCGGCCTCCAACGAGGCCTCGACCAGCGTGCAGACCGTCGCCTCCGCGGCCGAGGAACTCTCCTCCTCGGTGGACGAGATCGCCCGCCAGATCAACCAGTCGAACAGCGTGGCCGGCCGCGCCGTGCAGCAGGCGCGGGAGACCGATGCCGAGGTCTCCTCGCTCAGCACCGCCGCCAAGAAGATCGGCGACGTCGTCAAGCTGATCGAGGAGATCGCCAGCCAGACCAACCTGCTGGCGCTCAACGCCACGATCGAGGCGGCGCGGGCCGGCGAGGCCGGCAAGGGCTTCGCCGTGGTCGCCTCCGAGGTGAAGAGCCTGGCCATGCAGACCGGCAAGGCGACCGAGGAGATCTCCGGCCAGATCAGCAGCGTGCAGACCGCGACCGAGAACTCGGTGAAGGCGATCAAGGAGATCGGCGAGACCATCCAGTCGATGAGCGCCATTTCCGGCGGCATCGCCGCGGCGGTCGAGGAGCAGACCGCCGCCACAAGGGAGATCGCCCGCAACGTCCAGCAGGCCGCTCAGGGCACCGGCGAGGTCAGCGAGAACATCACCGGCGTCAGCCGCGCGGCGACCGAGACCGGCACCGCCGCCAGCCAGGTGCTGGGCGCCGCCGGCGAGCTGTCGCAACAGGCCGAGCTGCTGCGCAGCGAGCTCACCAAGTTCATCGCCAAGGTGCGCGCGGCTTAGGCTTCAGTCCAAGCCCGGGTCGGGCATGACGAGGTTAGGGATGCAAAACGGCGGCGGTCCTGCGACCGCCGCCGTCTCATCATGCGCTCAGCCCGTGGAGGGAGTTACGGGTTGGTGGTGGGCTGGGTCGCGGGCGCCGGGGCGTTGCCCAGGCCGCCGCTGCCGCTCGGGGCCGACGGGGTCTGGGCGTTCATCTCGGCATTGATCTGGTCGGTGGTCTTGAAGTCCGGGGCGGCCTTGAGCTGCTCCTTGGAGTAGCTGATCTGGACCGCCTGCTGGTCCGGCTTCACGTCGATCTCCTTCCAGGTCAGGCCGACGGCCTTGGCGCCGATGCCGAGCACGCCGCCCACGTTCAGCACCACGCCGGTCGCCTTGCCGTCCTTGTCGAGGATGATGTCATGGACGGTACCGACCTTCTCGCCCTGGTCGTTGTAGACGGTCATGCCGATCAGCTGGTCGGCGCGGAGCTGGCCGTCGCTCTGGGCGGAGATCACGGCGTCGCTCGGCGGCGGCGAAGCGGGCGCCGCTTCCGCCGACGGGCTCGGCTGCGAGCCGCTGATCACGCCGCCATTGGCCGTGTTGTCGCCGCTGCCCGAGGCGTTGTTGTTCGCCGGCGGGGTCTGCACCACCGGCGGCTGGGCCGGCTGGGTCGCGGCGCCGTTATCGGTGGCGTTCTGCGCGTAAGCGGCCGAGCCAATGGCCAGCAGCGAGGCCGCCGCGGTGGTCATTAACAAGCGCTTCATCATGTCCAGTTCTCCTTTTTACCGATGCGGCTCCAGGTCGCGCCGGGCCCTGCCTGAACCCGAACGCCGGCCGCGCTGACGAAACGAGAGACACTGCGACACCGGCGCCGCGGATAGCGGGCGCCGCAGGATGTAGGAAAAATGTGCGCCGCGAGGGCGAGTTCCCCGAATCCGGGTCGCTGCCACAGCATCGCCACATTCTCGGGACCGGCGCAGGGCCCTGTGAGGCGGGGCGCTCTCGCGGTTTTGCGATTCAAATCACACGCGAGGGCGCGCCTCGGCGCAAAAAACTCTTGCAGCCGAAATCGCGTGGCCGCATATAGCCAAACGCGGGATGGAGCGCGGCGCGGCGCCCAACCCGCTTCCCGTCCGCGCCTGAGAGACTCGAGGAGAGACGGGAACCGATGCACGCTACCCGCGCACGACTCCCCCAAACGCGAACCCGCAAGCCCGCTGCCGCCAAGAAGGCCGGCGTCAAGAAAGCCGCATCCCAGGCGCTCGCCGCCGCCGTCCAGCCGTTGCCGGAAGGTGTCGCCAGCTTGGCCGCGCACCGCTCGCGCCGGGCGCTCAGGATTGCGCCGATCGAGGTCTTCGTGCTGGTCGATTGGATCGCGCCGGCCCGCGAGAGCTGGCGCCGCGGCGAGCTCGAGATCCGCCGCACCGCCTGCATGCCGATGACCGCGACCCGCCAGGCCGACGGCACGCTGGCGCTGACCGACCTGCCCGGCCAGGGCGACGCGCTGGTGCTGGATGCGGTGGCGATCGCCGAGCTCCGGGCCGGCGAGACCCTGATGCGCACCCTGCCCGGGATGCGCGTGATCCTGAGCGCCGAAGAGCTTGCCCCGGCTTTGCCCCCGGCGCCCAAGCCCGCCGTCATCCTGCAGTTCCCCAAAAGATAATCGTCATGCCCGGGCTTGACCCGGGCATCTCGTTCCGACTGGCATGAGATCCCCGGATCAAGTCCGGGGATGACGGCTTTTAGTCTGCCAGCCGTCGGCGCAGCAGGCGGCGGACGAGGATGCGTGCCAGCAGCACGGTGACGGTCGCCGTGATCAGCAGCACCGAGATGGCGGCGATGGCGGGGTCGATGTTGTCCCGCAGGCCCATCCACATCAGGCGCGGCAGGGTGACGGCGTTAACGCTGGAGACGAAGAGGGTGACGCCGATCTCCTCCCAGGAGAGGACGAAGGAGAGCAAGAGGGCGGTCACGATCCCGAACCGGATGTTGGGCAGGATCACCTTGAAGGCGCGCTGGGCGACCGAGGCGCCGAGCCCCCGGGCGGCGAGGTCGATCCGCCGGTCGACCTGGCTCAGGGCGACCAGGATCAGCACCACGGCGAAGGGCGCGATCATCACCACATGGGCCAAAGCGACGCCGAGCCAGGTGTCGTAGCCGACCAGGTCGTTGAGCTTGGAAAGGCCGGTCAGCAGGAAATAGAGAGTCAGGGCCGAGACGACCGGCGGCACCACCATCGGCAGGAGCACGAAGCCGACCAGCACCGCGGTGAAACGCGGCCGCAGCATCCAGATGCCGAGGCCGAACATCACGGCCAGGGTGGTGGCGGTGATGCTGGCGACGATGCCGATCTTCAGGCTCAGGAGCACGCCCTGGCCCCAGGCCGGGTTGTCGAACAGCTCCCGATAATGGCGGAGCGAGAGCTGGCCGTTCGGCATCGAGAGAAACCGGGCCGGGGTGAAAGAGACCGGCACCACCGCCAGCAGCGGCATGAGCAGGAAGGCCGCGACGATGACGGCGCAGATGATCGCCAGGGGACCGGGCCGGTAGCCGCTCATCGCACCAAGCCCTGGGGCTTCAGGAAGCGGAACATGACCGCCATCAGCACGCCGACCAGCACGACCAAGGTCACGCTGATCGCGGCGCCGAGACCCCAATCGATGCTCTGGAACATGCGGAGATAGACCAGCTCGGCGACCATCACGCTGCGCCCACCGCCCAGGATCGCCGGGGTCACGAAGAAGCCCAATGCAAAGACGAAGACGATCAGCGCCGCGCCGAGGATGCCGGAGCCGGTCATCGGCAGGAACACGGTCCAGAAGATGCGCTGTCGCCCCGCGCCCATGCCCCGCGCCGCCAGCAGCACGCGCTCGTCGAGCTGGCGCATGGCCGAGGCGATCGGGAAAACGGCATAGGGCAGCAGGAAATGCGTCATGCCGACGATGACGCCGAACTCGTTCCGCACCAAGGGCAGCGGG
>DASZYM010000508.1:0-2204 GCA_035545355.1 Dongiaceae bacterium | reverse complement strand
GTGTTGAAGCTCTGCGCCGATCGCGGCAGCGCCTCGGTCTGGTCGCGCCTCAACGCAATGGCGCCGGAATCGCTGTTCTATCGCGAGGCCGCCGATAAGCTCGGCCATTATCTGGCGCGCGCCGATTTCAACGCGCCCTTCGCGCTGTTCGCCGATCTGCTCTCCGCCGGCGGGCGCAAACGCATCCATGCGCGGCTGGGGCCCGAGGCCGACGAGGCGATCGACGAGTTCCTCAATCTTGCGCTCGCCTATGCGCAGACCGACACGCCGTCCTTGCAGGGCTTCCTGCATTGGATCCGCTCGACCGCGGCGATCGTGAAGCGCGAGCTCGGCAATGCCGATGTCGACCAGGTGCGCATCATGACGGTGCACGGCGCCAAGGGATTGCAGGCGCCGATCGTCTTCCTGGCCGACAAGCCGAATTTCGACAACCGGTCGTCCGGCCTGTTCTGGATCGCGGGCGCCGGCACCGAACTGCCGCTCTGGTCGCCGCGCAAGGCGGCCGACGTGACGCTGACCAAGGACGCGCGCGACGATGCGCAGCGCAAGCGCCGCGAGGAATCCAATCGCCTGCTCTACGTGGCGCTGACCCGCGCCGAGGACCGGCTCTATGTCTGCGGCCGGCTGAGTGTGCGGACCGCGCCGCTGCCGGGCTGGCACGAGCAGGTGGCTCAGGCCTTCGCCACCTTGCCCGGCGCGTTGCAGGCCAAGCTTGCCGACTGGCCGCCGCCGGACGGCGTCGCGACGGAGGAAGGCTGGATCGGCGATCATTTCCATTACACGGAGCCGCAGGCCGCCGAGCCGGAACGCGCCCAGGAAAGGCCGAGCCTCGCGGTCGAAAACGTGGCGCCGCCGGCCTGGGCGCGGACACAGGTCGCCGACGAGCCGGATCCGCCGCGTCCGCTGATCCCCTCGCGGCCGAGCGGTCCGGAGCCGGCGGTGATCAGTCCGATCGCCGCCGATCAGGGCTATCGCTTCAAGCGCGGCCTGCTGGTGCATCGCCTGCTGGAATTGCTGCCGGCGGTCCCGCCCGGCGATCGGGGCGCCGCGGCGGAGCGCTATCTCCGCCGCCCGGTCCATGGACTCGATGCGGCCGCGGCCGGCGAGATCCGCGACGAGGTGCTGCGCATTCTCGATGATCCGGACCTGGCGCCGCTCTTCGGCCCGCAATCGCTGGCCGAGGTTCCGGTGGTCGCGACCCTGCGCGGCCCGGACGGCCGCACCGAGGTGCTGACCGGCCAGATCGACCGGCTGCTGGTCCGGGAGCGCGACTGCATCATCCTCGACTACAAGAGCAACCGCCCGGCGCCCATGCAGGCCTCGCAGGTCGCCCCGGCCTATTTGCGGCAGCTCGCCGCCTACAAAGCGGCGATCACCGCGGTTTATCCAGGTAAATCAATTGCCTGCAAGATCCTCTGGACGGCCGGGCCGAGCCTGATGGCGATCCCCGATTCGATGCTCGGCGGCTTCGCACCCTCGGCTTGACCCCGGCGGGGGGCGTCCATAAATTTCTTAACGAGACCGACCGGTATCCCGGTGCGGCGACCAATCAGGGATGTGAAGGAATCAGCATGAGCACGACCCATGTCAGCGACACCTCGTTCGAGGCCGATGTCCTGAAGGCTTCCGGCCCGGTGCTGGTGGATTTCTGGGCGGAGTGGTGCGGGCCCTGCAAGGCGATCGCCCCGGCGCTCGAGGAGATCGGCCAGCAGCTCGAAGGCAAGCTGAAGATCGTCAAGATCAACATCGACCACAATCCGGCGACGCCGAAGAAATACGGGGTGCGCGGCATTCCGACCCTGATGGTGTTCAAGGACGGCCAGGTCGCCGCGACCAAGCTCGGCGGCCTGCCGAAGAAGCAGCTCGCCGACTGGATCCAGTCGACCATCTGATCGGGCGCTGCAGGTTTGCACAAAGCCCCGCGCGGTCAGCGCGGGGCTTTTGTTTTGCGCCTACTGATCGAGCGCGACGCGGAAGCCGATATTGTTCGCGGCGTAGTTCGACGGAACGTGCTCGCGATAGGCGAAGCGGACGATGTTCGGCGTCGAGTTCCAGGCGCTGCCGCGCAGCATGCGGTCGGTGCAGTCGCCGCCGGTCGGCGTGCCGTCGCTCGGGACGTTGTCGAGGCCGGTCGGGCAATCCGCCACCCATTGCTTCACGTTGCCGAGCATGCCGTGGATGCCCAAGGCGTTCGGCTTCAGCGC
>DASZYM010000507.1:0-6797 GCA_035545355.1 Dongiaceae bacterium | reverse complement strand
GAGATTGCCGGGTCAAGCCCGGCAATGACGGTTTTCTCGTGATCGCTACGCCTGCGCCGCCGCTTCGCGCTTCTTCTTCGCGCGGCGGCTGTTGATGTAGATGCAGCTCGCGACCACGATGATGCCGCCGGCGATGATCCGCGGCGTCAGCAGGTCGCCCCAGAAGATCCAGCCGATGCCGGTGGCCCAGAGCAGGCTGGTGTAATCGAGCGGCGCGATCAGCGAGGCCTCGCCGTAGCGGAAGGCCTGGTTGAGGCAGTACTGCCCGGCCGTCCCCATGATGCCGATGGCGAGGAACAGCGACGCGTCATGCCAGCTCGGCATGATCCAGTAGAACGGCATGGCGACGCCCAACGCCACCACCACGACCAGCGAGTAATAGAACAGGATGCGATGGCTGGGCTCGCTGGTGGAAAGCTGCCGCGAGGAGACCTGGGTCGCCGCCCAGGCCGCGGCGGAGAGCAGCGCCAGGATCGAGCCCCATTGTGCGCCGGCCGCCGCGGGATTGGTGAAAAGGTCGCCCAGCGATTGCAGGTTGATGCCTTCGGTGGTCGGATTGGCGATCAGGATGATGCCGAAGAACCCGACCGCGACCGCCGACCAGCGCCTTATGCCGACATGCTCTTTCAGCATCGGGATCGAGAGGATGGTGACGAAGATCGGCGAGGCGAGGCCGATGCAGATCGTGTTCGGCAGCGGGATCAGCTTCAGCGCGAGATAGAAGCTGAGCATGGTGAAGAGATTGCAGCAGGAGCGGACGAGATGCCCGCCGAGCCGCCGCGTGCGCAATCCGCGGAAGCCCTCGCCGCTCGCCGCCGCCACGACCAGCATCATCACCAGGCCGATGAAATAGCGGGTGAAGGCGATCTGCCCGACCGTATAGACCGTGCCGCCGGTCGGGCCGGTCGCCAGCCATTTCACCAAGCCGTCCATCGAGGTCAGTAGGAAGGCCTGGCTCAGCATATAGAGGACGGCGCGGCCCGGCTGGTTGCGCAAGGCCGCGCGCGCGGGGCCGGGGGCGGCGGGGGTCCCCGCGTCGATCGTCGATTCTTGGGTCACGTTGCCAGCAGACCTGCTGAGGGGTAATTTCCCGGATTATGCAATTCCCGCCGGAAGTTGACTAGCTCTCATGCCATTCGATTTTGTCCATTCCGCCTGTCCGCACGATTGCCCCTCGACCTGCGCGCTGGAAGTCGAGCGCCTGGCGCCGGATCGCATCGGCCGGGTGCGCGGCGCCTCCGAGAATCCATACACGGCGGGTGTCATTTGCGCGAAGGTCGCGCGCTATGCCGAGCGCCAGCATCACCCCGATCGCGTGGCGCATCCGTTGCGCCGCGTCGGCGAGAAGGGCGTCGGCTATGCGGCCTTCGAGCCCATCTCATGGGATGATGCGCTGGACGAGATCGCCGAGCGGTTCGTCCAGGCCGAACAGAAATACGATTCGACCGCGGTCTGGCCCTATCACTATGCCGGCACCATGGGCCTGGTGCAGCGCGACGGCATCTATCGCCTGCGCCATGCCAAGCGCTATTCGGTGGAGAAGGAGACGATCTGCGTCGCGCTCTCGGATGCCGGCTGGATGGCGGGCGTCGGCGTCATGCGCGGTGTCGATTCCCGGGAGATCGACGAATCCGATCTGATCGTGGTCTGGGGCGGCAATCCGGTCGCGACCCAGGTCAATGTCATGACCCATGTCGCCCGCGCGCGGAAGACCCGCGGCGCCAAGCTGGTCGTGGTCGATCCCTACCGCACCGGCACGGCAGAGGCCGCCGATCTCCACATCATGCTGAAGCCCGGCACTGATGGCGCGCTGGTGGCCGGCATCATCCATGTGCTCTTCGCCGAAGGCATGGCCGACCGCGCCTATATGGCGCAATACGCCGACGACCCGGATGGGCTCGAGGCGCATGTCCGCGGCCGCACGCCGGAATGGGCCGAGACGATCACCGGCGTGCCGGCGGAAACGATCCGCGATTTCGCGCGGCTGTATGGCCGTACCAAGCGCGCCTTCATCCGGGTCGGCTTCGGCTTCTCCCGCTCGCGCAACGGCTCGGCCAGCCTGCATGCGGTGAGCTGCCTGCCGACCGTCACCGGCGCCTGGGCGCATAGGGGCGGCGGCGCGCTCTATTCCAACCGCTCGATCTACAAGCTCGACAATTCGACCATCATCGGCCTGGACATGAAGGATCCCTCGATCCGCCAGCTCGACCAGTGCCGGATCGGCGCCATCCTGACCGGCGACAAGCGTGATCTCGGCGACGGCCCGCCGGTCACCGCGATGCTGATCCAGAACACCAATCCCGCGACCGTCTGCCCGGACAGCACGCGGGTGCGGCGCGGCTTCATGCGCGACGATCTCTTCGTCTGCGTGCATGAGCAGTTCATGACCGAGACCGCGGCCTTGGCCGATATCGTGCTGCCGGCGACCACTTTCCTCGAGCATGACGACATCTATCGCGCCAGCGGCCACAGCTTCCTGCAGGTGACGAAGAAGGTCGTCGAGCCCTATGCCGAGGCGCGGCCCAATCACTATGTGATCTGCGAGCTCGCCAAGCGCCTGGGCTGCACCCATCGCGGCTTCTTCATGACCGAATGGGAGCTGATCGACGACATGCTGAAGAAGTCCGGCTGGCCGGGCGCCGACGCGATGCACGCCGCGCATTGGCACGATTGCATGCCGGATTTCGAGACCGCGCATTTCCTGAACGGCTTCGGCCATGCCGACGGCAAGTTCCACTTCCGCGCCGATTGGAAGCGCCTCGGCACCAACACCGAGGGCCTCGCTGAGATGCCGGACTTCTCGGCGGTGATCGATGCGGCGGATGAGGAGCGGCCGTTCCGCCTGGTCGCGGCACCCGCGCGCCAGTTCCTGAACACCACCTTCACCGAGACGCCGGGCTCGCGCGCCCGCGAGAAGCGGCCGACCCTGCTGCTGCATCCCGAGGATGCGCGGCAGCTCAATATCGGCGACGGCTCGCCGGTCGAGGTCGGGAACAAGCAGGCGACCATCCGGCTGCATGCCGGGCTGTTCGACGGGCTGCTGCGCGGCGTGGTGGTGATCGAGAGCATCTGGCCGAACAAGGACTTTCCGGGCGGGCTCGGCGTCAACGCGCTGACCAGCGCCGAGCCGGGCAAGCCCGGTGGCGGCGGCGTGTTCCACGACACCGCCGTCTGGGTGAGGCCGGCTGCTTAGGGGAGCGGCGAGGCGAGGGGGATCGGATGAGCGGCAGACCGCATATCATCGTCGTCGGCAACGAGAAGGGCGGCTCGGGCAAGTCCACCGTAGCCATGCATCTGATCGTCGCCTTGCTGAGCGAGGGCCACAAGGTCGGCTCGATCGATCTCGATTCCCGGCAGGGCACGCTCAGCCGCTATGTCGAGAACCGGCGGCATTCGTCGGAGGCGATGTCGAAGCCGCTGCCGATGCCGGAACATATCGCCGTGGCGCGCAGCAAGGCCGAGAGCGTCGCCGACGCGGCCGAGGAGGAATCCGAGGCGCTCGACGACGCGCTGAAAGAGCTCTCCCGCGCCGAGTTCATCGTCATGGACACGCCGGGCAGCGACAATCCGCTGTCGCGCCACGCCCATGCCCTGGCCGACACCCTGGTGACGCCGCTCAACGACAGCTTCCTGGATTTGGACTTGCTGGGCCGCGTCGACCGCGCCGGCAAGAAGGTCACGCGGCCCAGCATCTATGCGGAAATGGTCTGGGATCAGCGCAAGCGCCGCGCGGCGGCCGGCGGCCGCTCGATCGACTGGGTGGTCCTGCGCAACCGCCTGACGACACTCGATGCGCGCAACAAGCGCGAGATCGCCCGACTGTTGGGCGAACTTTCGAAACGAATTGGCTTCCGCATCGTGCCGGGCTTCACCGAGCGTGTGATCTTTCGCGAGCTTTTCCCGCGCGGTCTCACCCTGCTCGACCTCGCGCGTGTCGACAGCGGGATCGAATTGGCCATGTCGCATGTCGCCGCACGGCAGGAGATCCGCGATCTCGTCATGGCTCTGCAACTCCCGGGAACCCGGAAGCCGCGTAAGAGTTGAACCCCGCGTGGGATTGTGTCACCAATCCTGCGTCATCTCTTCAGAGGACTTCCCCAATGAAAAAGCCTTTGCGCAAGGCCATCTTCCCGGTCGGGGGCCTTGGCACGCGTTTTCTTCCCGCCACCAAAGCGATGCCCAAGGAGATGCTTCCCGTCGTCGACAAGCCGCTGATCCAGTATGCGGTCGAGGAGGCGCGCGCCGCCGGGATCGAGGAGCTGATCTTCGTCACCGGCCGCGGCAAGAGCGCGATCGAGGACCATTTCGATTATTCCTACGAGCTGCACGACACCTTGAAGTCGCGCAACAAGAAGGCCGACCTCAAGGTGGTCGAGAGCCTGCTGCCGATGCCGGGCAACATCACCTATACCCGCCAGCAGGAACCGCGCGGCCTCGGGCACGCCGTCTGGTGCGCGCGCAATCTGATCGGCGACGAGCCTTTCGCCGTGCTGCTGGCCGACGACCTGGTGAAGGCCGAAGTGCCGTGCCTGAAGCAGATGGTCGACGTCTACGACAAGCTCGGCGGCAACCTGGTCGCGGTGATGGACGTGCCCCGCGAGCATACCGACCGCTACGGCATCCTGAAGACCGGCGGCGAGAGCCGCGGCGTCGTCGAGGCGCTCGGGCTGGTCGAAAAGCCGAAGCCGGAGAGCGCGCCCTCGACCCTTTCGATCATCGGCCGCTATATCCTGCAGCCCGAAGTGATGGAGCATCTCGGCGCCCAGGAGCCGGGCGCCGGCGGTGAGATCCAGCTCACCGATGCCATGGCGAAGATGACCGGCAGGGGCCGCTTCCACGGCCTGCGCTTCAAGGGCAAGCGCTTCGATTGCGGCGACAAGGCGGGCTTCATCGAGGCCAACATCGCCTTTGCCCTCGACCACCCGCAGATCGCCAAGTCGGTCCGGGAAAGCGTCCGCAACTTCGCCGCGACACTGACGTAGCAACCGGCCTCGCTGGTTGGGTATTCTCCTCCTAAGTTAAGTCGTCATGCCCGGGCTCGACCCGGGCATCTCGTTCCAGTTGGAACCAGATGCCCGGATCACGTCCAGGCCTGACGGCCTGCTCATGCAGGAGGAACCAATGACTCCGGAAGAGTTCCGACGGGAAGCGCATCGGCTGGTCGATTGGATCGCCGATTATCGCGCCGGGATCGAGGCACGGCCGGTCATGGCCCAGGTCGAGCCCGGCGACATCAAGAAGCAGTTGCCCAAATCCGCGCCGGAGCAAGCAGAGAGCTTCGACGCGATCTTCGCCGATATCGACCGGGTCGTCGCACCCGGTCTTTCGCATTTCCAGCATCCGAGCTTCTACGGCTACTTCCCCGCCAACGCCGATCTCAACGCGGTATTGGGCGACTTCCTCGGCAGCGGCCTCGGCGTCATCGGCCTCTCCTGGCAATCGAGCCCGGCCTTGACCGAGATCGAGGAGGTGACCTGCGACTGGCTGCGGCAACTGAGCGGCCTCTCCGATCGTTGGAAGGGCGTCATTCACGACACCGCCTCGACCGCGACCCTGACCGGGTTGATCTCGGCGCGGGAGAAGATCTCGAACTACGCCCTGGCGCGCGGCGGCCTGCAATCCGGCGAGCCGGCGATGACGGTCTACGTCTCGGCCCACGCGCACAGCTCGGTCGATAAGGGTGCGACTTTGGCCGGCTTCGGCATGGAGAACGTGCGCCATATCGAGACCGATGCGGAATTCGGCATGCGGCCCGAGGCTTTGCGCGCGGCGATCGAGCGGGACCGCGCCGCCGGCTTGCGGCCTTGCGCCATCGTCGCGACGGTCGGCACCACGACCACCACCGCGGTCGATCCGCTGCAGCCGATCGGCAAGATCGCGAAGGAATTCGGCCTCTGGCTGCATGTCGATGCGGCGATGGCGGGATCGGCGATGATCCTCCCCGAGTGCCGCTGGATGTTCGACGGCATCGAGCTGGCGGATTCCATGGTGACCAACCCGCATAAATGGCTCGCCGCCTCGTTCGACTGCTCGATGTACCTGGTGCAGGATCCCGAGCATCTGGTGCGGGTGATGAGCACCAATCCCAGCTATCTGCAATCCAGCGTCGACGGCCGGGTCGCCAACCTGCGCGACTGGGGCATTCCGTTGGGGCGCCGCTTCCGCGCGCTGAAGCTCTGGTTTCTGCTGCGCGGCAACGGCGCCGAAGGCATCCGCGCGCGTCTCCGCCGCGACATGGAGAATGCGCGCTGGCTCGCCGACCAGGCGCGCAAGGCGCCGGGCTGGAAGGTGCTGGCCCCCGTCCATCTGCAGACCGTCTGCCTGCGCCACGAGCCGCCCGGCCTCTCCGGCGCCGCGCTGGATCAACACACCCAGGCCTGGGCCGAGGCGGTCAACCAGTCCGGCGAGGCCTATGTCACGCCGGCCACGCTCGGCGGAAGCTGGATGGTGCGCGTCTCGATCGGCGCACTGACCACCGAGCGCGACCACGTCGCCGACCTCTGGCGCCTGATGCAGAGGCTGGCGCAGGATCTGTAGCAGATAGAAGCTGCCTCAGACCAAATGATGGGTACACTTCTTGTACTCGTCATCCCGGGGCTAGGCCCGTGACCAAGTCACGGGATGATGACCGAGTAATCAGTGCCGGTGCAGAGCCGGGGAGCGACGCGTGACCGAGCATATCCGGATCGGCATCGATCTCGGCGGGACCAAGATCGAGATCCTGGCGATCGACCGCGACGGCAAGGAGCTGGTCCGCCACCGCGTGGCGACGCCGCGCGGCGACTACGAGGGCTCGA
>DASZYM010000506.1:0-7760 GCA_035545355.1 Dongiaceae bacterium | reverse complement strand
GCGGCGTCCTTGCCGAGACCGGCTGCTTTCATGATGCGGCGGGCGAGCTCGGCGGCGGCGGGGCGCAGCTTGCCTTCCGGACGGTCGAGCCAATAGGCAACGGGGTTCAGCACCGTGCGCTTGTCGACCGCGACCACCCTGCCCTGCCTCAGGATGTCCTCGGCGAGCGGCGGGCGTGCCAGCGCGATGCCGAGGCCATGGCTGGCCGCGTCCAGCACCAGGTTGTAATCCTCGAAGCGGCGGTCCTGGACCCGCGGCCGGTAGTCGAGCCCGTAGGCCGCGAACCAGGCGCGCCAACCCGACGCATCGGAATCATGGATCAACGGATGGTCCAGCAGGCGCGCCGGGCCGCCCTTGCCGATCGCTTTCGCGAGATCGGGCGCAGCAATCGGGAAGCAATACTCCTCGAACAGGCGTACCGAGAGGCGCCGCGGGATTCCCCCGTGGCCGCAGCGCAATGCGAGATCCAAACCGTCTTCCGCGAGGTCGTTCTCCCGATGATCGATGATCAGCTCGATGCGCAGCTTCGGCTCGCCCGCTTCCAAGCCGCGCAGCCGCGGCATCAGCCAGAGGCCGCTGACCGAGGGCAAGGACGCCATGCGCACCACGGCGCTGCCGCGCGCCTCGACCCAGCGGTCGGAGCTGTCGGCGATGAGCGCCAGCGCCTCGGTGGTGCGCAGGTAGAGGCGCTGGCCCTCCGGCGTCAGGCCGACGCCGCGGGCCTGGCGCTCGAACAGGCGCTGGCCGAGCCAGCGCTCGAGCTTGGCGATCTGGCGGCTGACCGCGCCATGGGTGACGCTCAACGCATCCGCCGCGGCGGAGAAGCTGCCGGTGCGCGCCGCCGCCTCGAAGGCGCGCAACGTGTCCAGCGGCAGAAGATCCGAGCTGTGAGCCATGATCACAGCTCGCCATTGATCCTGGCGGTTGTCAAGCAGCTCGCGATCGCCGATCTTGCCCAGCCGGGAAAGGAATTTGCATGTCCGTGAACACGATCTCCGCGCCGCTCGACCGCAGGTTCGATCCGGTCTCCGCCCTGGCGCTCGGCGCCACGATCCTCGGCTGGGCCTCGGCCTTCGCCGCGATCCGCGTCGGGCTGACGGCGTTCGGCCCGCTGGAGCTGGGCTCGCTGCGCTTCACCATCGCCGCCCTTCCCTGCGCCGTGCTGCTGGTCGTGCTGCGGCCGGCCATGCCGACCTTGCGCGAGTTCGTCCGCATCGCGCTGCGCGGCTTCGTCTGCGTCTCGCTCTATACGGTGCTGCTGAACATCGCCGAGCAGACCATCTCCAGCGGCCCGGCGAGCTTCATCGTCAACGTGGCGCCGATCCTGACGGCGCTCTGGGCCATGGCGCTGCTGGGCGAGCGCTTCGGGCCGGTCGCCTGGCTCGGCACGGCGCTCTCCTTTGCCGGCGTCGGGCTGGTGGCGATCAGCGACGACCACGGCTTCACCTTCAATATCGGCGCGGTCTTCGCGGTCGGCGCGGCCGTCTGCACGTCGGTCGACGCCGTCATTCAAAAGCCGCTGTTCCAGCGGCATCGGGCCTTGGTGGTCTCCGCCTGGTCGATGATCTTCAGCGCGCTCTTCCTCACCCCCGGCCTGCCGCATGCGATCACGCAATTCGCGGCGGCGTCGAGCGAGGCGCGGATCGCCGTCGTCTATCTCGGCATCGTGCCGAGCTTCATCGCCTATGGCGCCTGGTCGGTGACGGTGTCGCGCTTCCCTGCGAGCCGGGCGGCGAATTTCCTCTATTGCATCCCGCCGACCGCAACCTTGATGGGATTTCTATGGCTGGGCGAAGTGCCGGCCTGGCTCGGCATCGCCGGCGGCGCGATGGCGCTGGCCGGCGTCGCGATCGTCAATCTCGGGAAGCGGCGCGGCCGGTGAGATCGCCGTTCTACGCGGCGGCTTCGCCGCTCGCTAGGGACTGCAAAGCCATCATGTCCGTCAGCCGGAACTGATGGGTGCTGATCGCGCTGATGTACTGGCGGCGCTTGAACTCGCTGATGCCGCGCGAGACGGTCTCGATGGTGAGGCCGAGATAGTCGGCGATGTCCTGGCGGCTCATCGGCACGTCGACCGCGTCGGTCCCGCCGCTGCGCTCCTTGATGCGGAGCAGGAACCAGGCGAGGCGCTCGTAGGCGGTCTGCCGGCCCAGCATCACCACATGCTCCTGGGTCGCGGCGAGGCCCTTGCAGAGCATCGCCATCAGCAGGCGCTGGACGGCGGGCCGGCTCTCGGCCAAGGCCTCGAGCCGGCGGCGCGGATAGCTGATGACGACGGCGTCGGTCAGCGCCTCGGCGGTGAAGCCATGGGTGGTCTGCCAATCCAGGCCGAAGAAATCGCCCGGCAGGATGAAGTCGGCGATCTGACGCCGGCCGTCCACCAGCAGGCGGCAGGTCCGCATCGCGCCGCCGACCACCTGGTAGACATGCTCGGAAAGCTCGCCCTCGTGGAACAAGGCCGCGTTCTTGGCGACGCGGAGCGTGGTGCCGATCGCATCGAGGGCATCCAGGTCGCCGTCCTCGTCGCGGGTGCGATTGCCCTCGATGACCGCGAGCACCGCACGGGGCGCGGCATGGCTCGCAGGGCTGATGTGACTCCGCAGCAAGGCCGACATGATGATCTCCGGGGTGACCGACGCAGTGTGACGACAGTCGGATGATCCACGAGAATCGGGCCACCTGAAATTTAGGAAATCCCCGTAAGGGCTATTACCTAAGCCTTTCGGCTGGTTAGGCGCCGGCCAGGGCGTCCTGGATGGTCTTGATCAGCCGGTCATCGACCGGCTTCTCCAGCACCGCATAGGCGCCGGCGCGGCGCGCCCGGTCGAGCACGCCCTGATCGTTCTGCGCCGTGACCACGATGACCGGAATCGTGTCGCCGCGGCGGCGCAACAGCTCCAGGAGCTCGATCCCGCCCATCTCCGGCATGTTGAGGTCGAGCAACAGGCAGCCTTCGACCAGCTTGTCGAAGCTCTCGAGGATGGCCCGGGCCGAGCCGAAATCCTCGACCACATGGTCATAGGCTTCGAGCAGAGCGCGCGCCGAGTCGCGCACGCTCTCATCGTCGTCGACGATGTAGATCGTGCCGCGCACGGTTCGCCCCGCCTGCACTCCCGGTGTGATATTGCCGGCCATGCCGGCACCCTACGGCACGGGCGTCCCGACCCGATATAAGGGATAATCCGTAAGCACCGGACCAGGATCGCGCCGCCGCCGCCGGAGATCGATCTCAGCCGGCAGGCCCCGAAATGCCGACCGCGAGCGCCGCGCGGACCAGATCGGAAAGGCTCTTGGCCTCCATCTTCTCCATCACATGGGCGCGGTGGATCTCCACGGTCCGGGGCGAGATGTCCAGCTCGTAGGCGATGACCTTGTTGGACCGGCCGGCGACCAGGAGCTCCAGCACCTGCCGCTCGCGGGCCGACAAGGTCGCGATCAGCGCGGACGCCTTCTGGGTCGCCGAAGCCTGCTCGCGGGTGCTCATCGCCTGGGCGAGCGCGCGCTTCACGCTGGAGATCAGCGCCTCGTCGTCGAACGGCTTCTCGATGAAATCGACCGCGCCGGCCTTCATCGCGCGCACCGCCAGCGGCACGTCGGCATGGCCGGTGACCACGATCACCGGCAAGGCCGAGCCGCGCTTGCCGAGCTCTTCCTGCAGGGTCATGCCGTCCATGTCGGGCATGCGCACATCGGCAATCACGCAGCCGTGGCGGTTGGGCTGGTAGGCGGCCAGGAATGCGAGCGCGGAATCGTAGGGCTCGCTGGCGAGCCCCGCGCTTTCCAGCAGCGCGCAGACCGAATCCCGCACATCGGGATCGTCATCGACGACAAAGACCGTTCCGTCACTGGACATGAGCTTCCGCTGATTGTGTCGACAAAGGGAGTTGGAAATGGAAGGCGACGCCGCCCCCCGGATTGGGGTCGAACCAGATCCGCCCGCCATGGGCCTCGACGATAGCCTGACAGATGGTCAGGCCGATGCCCATACCGTGCTCCTTGGTGGTGATGAAAGGCTGAAACAGCCGGTCGGCCACATCCTTGGGCAGGCCGGGACCGGTATCGGCCACGGTGACCTGAGCGAAACCGCGATCGACCACCGCGGATGTGACGGTCAGCAGCCGCGTGGGCACGGAATGCATCGCCTCCATGGCGTTGCGGATCAGGTTGATCAGCACCTGCTGGATCTGCACCTTGTCCACCAGCACGGCGGGCATGCCGGGATCGAGCTCGACCTTCACCTTCACATCGGCATCGGCGCTGCCGACCAGGCCCAGGGCGATCGCCTCCTCGATGATCTTGGAAAGATTCTCATGCCGCCGGCTGGCCTCGCGCTTCTCGACGAAGCCGCGGAGGTTGCGGATGATGTTGCCGGCGCGGATGGTCTGGTCGACCGCCTTGCCGATGAGCTGCAGCACCTTGGCGACCCTGGGATCGTCGATCGGCTCCAGCGTGCGGATCGCCGCCTTGCCGTAGTTCATGATCGCGGTCAGCGGCTGGTTGAGCTCGTGCGCCAGGGCAGAGCCCATCTGGCCCATGGCGCTGAGCCGCGAGACATGCAGCAGCTCGGCCTGCAGCTCCTGGAACCGCCGCTCGGCGCCCTGGCGCTCGGTGATGTCGCGGATGAAGCCGGTGAAGACGCGGCGCTCGCCCAGCCTGGTCTCGCCGACCGACAGCTCCATCGGAAACGTGGTCCCGTCGGCGCGCTGGCCGACCACGATCCGCGTGGTGCCGATGATGTGCTTCTCGCCGGTCGCGCGATAGCGCTGCAGATAGCGATCGTGCTGCCCGCGATAGCTCTCCGGCATCAGGATCGAGACGTTCTTGCCGATGACGTCGCCGGGCGACCAGCCGAACAGCCGCGCCGCGGCCGGGCTGAAGGATTCGATGGCGCCGCGCTCGTCGATGGTGACGATCCCGTCCGGCACGGTGTCCAGGATCGAGGCGAGGCGCGCCTCGCGCTCGGCCTGGTCGCTCAGATCGCGGACGATGCCGACATAGATGTCGGCGCCGTTGAGCTCGCTCTGGCCGACCGAGAGGTACATCGGGAAGGTCGAGCCGTCCTTGCGCTGCCCCATCACCTGGCGGCCGATGCCGATGATCCGGCGCTCGCCGGTCTCGCGGTAATGCCGGAGATAGCCGTCGTGCTGCTCGCGGTAGGGTGAGGGCATCAGCATGTTGACGTTGCGGCCGATGACTTCCTCGGGCTTGTAGCCGAACAGCCGCTCGCAGGCGGGGTTGATGATCTCGATGCAGCCCCGGGCATCGATCACGATGATTCCATCCACCGCTGCCGCAAGCAGAGCTTCGAACATGACACTCTTATGCCTGATGCCGCACCGACTTGCCGGACGATGCCCCGGTCCCCGTAGCCGGTGCGGTTGTCCCGAGATCAAGTTTTTATCGCGACTTCTCTCCAAGTCAAACCGCGCCGCGCGCCGGCCGGTCCGGGACGGCCTTGACGCAGGCGGGATAACGCATTGACTTACCGAGATTATATTGCCGTTCCTTGCGGAAATCGCGCCTTGCTTCGCAACTGCGGAACGCCTAGTTTCTTCGGTCGGTATCCCTGACCACAGTGGCGCATGCAATGGCAAACCGGTTCCTGAAGCTGCTGTCCGAGCGACCTTTCCTGATGGCCGATGGCGCCACCGGCACCAACCTGTTCGGCATGGGCCTGATGACCGGGGATTCGCCGGAGCTCTGGAACTTCGAGCATCCCGAGCGGATCGAGGCACTGCACCAGAGCTTCGTCGATGCCGGCGCGGACCTCTTCCTGACCAACAGCTTCGGCGGCACGCGGCATCGGCTGAAGCTGCACCACGCGCAGGACCGGGTGCGGGAGATCAACAAGCGCGCCGCCGAGATCGGCCGCAAGGTGGCGGACGCCGCCATGCAGGCGCAGCCCGGCCGCGAGATCGCGGTCGCGGGCTCCATCGGCCCGACCGGCGAGCTCTTCCAGCCGCTGGGCGCCCTGACCGAGGAGGACGGCATCGCCGCCTTTGCCGAGCAGGCGCAGGCGCTGAAGGAAGGCGGCGTCGACGTGCTGTGGATCGAGACCATGTCGTCGCGCGAAGAAGTGGCCGCGGCGGTGATGGGCGCCGCGACGACCGGCCTGCCGATCGTGACCACGATGAGCTTCGATACCAACGGCAAGACCATGATGGGCATCTCGCCCAAGGACTTCGTCGACTTCGTGCACGGCCTCAACCCGCGCCCGGTCGCCTATGGCGCCAATTGCGGCGTCGGCGCGGCCGACCTGGTCGCCACCATCGTGAAACTGGCCGAGGCGGCGTCGCCGGGCGACGTCATCGTGGCCAAGGGCAATTGCGGCATCCCCTATTACGAAGAGGGGAAGATCAAGTACAACGGCACGCCGATGCTGATGGCCGACTATGCCCGCATCGTCCGCGATGCCGGGGCCAGGATCGTCGGCGGCTGCTGCGGCACGTCGCCGGAGCACCTGAAGGCGATCCGCGGCGCGCTCGACACGCATCAGCCCGGCGAGAAGCCGACGCTGGAGCAGATCGTCGCCCGCCTCGGCCCGCTGACCGAAGGCGCACGGGCGCAGCTCGCCGGCGAGAGCCCGTCGGCCGCGCCGCGCCGCGGCCGACGACGCGACCGCTCCGCGCCGGAAGAAGCGGCGTTCTGATCCAGGTCACGGCCCGTCGCGACGCGAGCGGGCCATTCCGCCCGTTCTCATAGAGTCTCCGCATGCCTTCGCTTTCCAGCCTCCTCTCCGAGATCGCCGGCCGCGCCTTCGCGGCGGAGGGCCTCGATCCCGCCTTCGGCAAGGTCACGGTCTCCAACCGGCCGGATCTCGCGCAATTCCAGTGCAACGGCGCCATGGCCGCCGCCAAGGCGGCGAAGCAGCCGCCGCGCGCCATCGCCGAGAAGGTCGCCGCGCGCCTGAAAGGCAACCCGGCCTTCCGCGACGTCTCGCTGGCCGGGCCGGGCTTCATCAATCTGGCCGTCACCGACGCCTTTCTCGGCGAGCAGATGAACCGGCTCCGCGACGATGCGCGCCTCGGCCTGCCGCCGACCGCCAAGCCGCGGACCGTGGTGCTGGACTACGGCGGGCCGAACATCGCCAAGCCGATGCATGTCGGGCACCTGCGGGCCGGCATCATCGGCGACT
Source organism: Dongiaceae bacterium (assembly GCA_035545355.1). GTDB lineage: Bacteria > Pseudomonadota > Alphaproteobacteria > Dongiales > Dongiaceae > Dongia. The sequence goes on along the minus strand of DASZYM010000506.1, from coordinate 625 downwards.
CGCTGCGGCGCATCTACAAGTTCGTCGGCGACGAGACGATCGGCGACGTGCATATGGGCGACTGGGGCCTGCAGATGGGCATGCTGATCTCCGAGCTGGAGATCCGCCGGCCCGACCTGCCCTATTTCGACAAGGGCTTCGCCGGCCCCTATCCCAAGGAGAGCCCGGTCACGCTGGCCGAGCTCGAGGAGATGTATCCGAAGGCCTCGGGCGACAGCAAGGCGGATCCCGCCCGGATGGAGCGCTCGCGCCAGGCGACGGTCGAGCTGCAGGACGGAAGGCCCGGCTACCGGGCGCTGTGGCAGCATTTCTTCGACATCTCGATCGCCGCGATGGAGCGCGACTACGGCAACCTCGGGGTCTATTTCGACCTCTGGAAGGGCGAGGCCTGTGTCCACGCGCTGATCGCGCCGATGATCGCGGAGATGAAGCAAAAGGGCCTGGTCGAGAAGGACGCCGGCGCCGAGATCATCCGCGTCGCCGAGCCGACCGACAAGCACGAGATCCCGCCGCTGATCCTGGTGAAGTCGGACGGCGCCTTCATGTACTCGACCACCGACCTTGCGACCATCGTCGACCGGGTGAAGTGCCAAGACCCGGATTTGAGCATCTATGTGGTCGATCA